>JAGVUW010000200.1 GCA_019136035.1 Verrucomicrobiota bacterium
CCGGCAGCGCCCTCTACTTCCTGCGCGTCCAGCAGAGCGACGGCGAACGCGCCTGGACCAGCCCGATCTGGGTGGACCGCGCCTGAGACGACGCGCACGAAAGACCACTCGCCGCCTGTGCTGGAGCGCGAGCGTCCACAGACGCGAACGCGTCCGCGAGCCACGGCAGCGCCGACGGCACCACACCGCGATCTCTTATACGAGTGTTGCGCAGGGGGACGATGGCCGAAGCGATGGGCCTCGCGAGGGATCCGAGTCAGGCCTGCGCCCGGGGCGCGGCCCGGCGCGGCCGGCGCCGCGATGCCAGGCAGGCCCAGCCCAGGCCGGCAAGGAGAAGAGACGCCGTTCCCGGCTCCGGGGTGCTCGCCACGCCCTGCGCCACCGACAGCCCGACCATGGTGCCGCTGGCGCCCGGGATGATCGTGAGCGCGGTGGTCATGATGCGCACGTGAGGCCCCGCCGAGCCGCCCGGCGGCGCCTCCGAGCTCAACGAAACCCACTCGCTCGTATCCAGATCCTCGTTCACCTGGAAGATGCCGTCGACGAATTCGCCCATGTCCTCCAGGAGATCCAGCCAGGCGATCGTGAGGGCACCCGCGATGGCATCCGGACCGCTGGCGGAGGTCGAGACGCTGCTGGTCGTCGTGGCGCGGAAGGTCAGGATGAAGGTGGTGTCCTCGCTGGTGTTCTCGATGCTCAGGGCAATATCGCCGTGAGCGCGCGCCATGCAGCGCGAACCCGGCGGTCCCGTGGCGGTGCCGCTCACCGACGCCTCGGTGTGCTGGCTGGCGCCGATACCCCAGGGGACATCCGTGAGATTGGAGTCCGGATCGGGCGACGCAAAGGCCGATGCCGTGGCACCACCCTCAGACACAGCGGCATAGCGCCCTAGGGTGGTCAGCGTTACGGTCAGGTCGTCCGGCACCGTCGCCAGGACGTTATCGTCGCCATCCTTCAGCGAGAGAAAGACGAAGTCGGTACTCGCCGAGGCGGAGAAGGAGGCAAAGTCGGCGTGCACCGCCAGAGGCCACCCCACGAGGAGCAGAAGACAGAGGAGCCAGGCGGGGCGAGGCCATGTTGCACGAACCGCGGACAGGACCATGGTATGCATGGACGGCCTCCTCGCCACCAGGCACTCCGACAGCCCCCGGCAGGACGTCCCACCGACCACCGAGGCCCGCCACCGCGCCTGCGCCCACACAACACACCGTGCACCGACAGCCTACCGAACCGAACCGTCCGGGCACCGTCGGTTCTTCCGCCGACCACCCGGCAGAACCCCGTATCGTAACCGCCTACACCAAAGACAGTACCACCCCAACGGCGGCATTTCAATAGCCGCGCGTCTGGACGCAGGGCTGCCTGAAAGTCCGGTTCTGGCACCCCCTTCAGGGTGCGTGGTTCGTGGGTTCGCGTTTCCGGGGGTCGGGCTCTCGCGCGACCCCCGGCTACGATCTGGCACCCCTTCAGGGTGGCCCGGTGAGCGCTGACGCGATCGTCGATCGGCCCTGTCCGGCGGCAGGGCCTCATCCGAGCGTCGTGGCCCGGTGAGCGCTGACGCGATCGTCGAACAGCCCTGTCCGGCCGCAAGGCCTCATCCGAGCGTCGCGGCCCGGTGAGCGCTGAGGCGATCGTCGATCAGCCCTGTCCGGCGGCAAGGCCTCATCCGAGCGTCGTGGCCCGGTGAGCGCTGACGCGATCGTCGATCGGCCCTGTCTGGCCGCGGCGCCTCATCCAAGCGTCGCGGCGTACTCGGCGATGCGGCGGACCGTCTCCGGCGCGGTCTCGAAGGGCAGCGCCCCGGTCCCCAGGCAGGTGTTCGGCCGGCCGGCGACGAGTCTGGCGATGCGGTCCACCTCGGTCCGCACCTCGGGCCAGCGGCCGCGCGCCGTGATCTCCGGAGCCATGTTGACGCGCACGGTCACCCCGAGATGGGCGCGCATGGTCGCCATGAAGGCCGTCTGGTCCGTCTCGCCGGGCGCCGGGCAGATCACGTAACCGGTGCCCGTGCCGAGCAGATCCTCGAGGATGGGCGCGGTATTGCCGCCCATGATGCAGGGGACAGGCCTGTCCATGATCGCACTCGCCGCCTCCAGGAGCCATCCCAGCGGCGGCAGCGCCACCGCCCGGAACAGCTCTGGCGAGAGGAGCGGCGGCGTCGCCGCCGACTCGAAGAAGGCGATGCCCAGCCCGGCGTCACGCACCATGCGCACGAACCCGGCCTGCCCTTCCGCCAGATGGCGCAGGGCCGCGCCGGTGGCCGCGGGGTTGGTGAAGGCCTCGACCAGCAAGGCGTCGAAGCCGAGCAGATTGGCGGCCACAGAGAAGGGCCCCGCCACGGGGACCCGCACGTCCGCCTCGGGCAGGGCATTCTGAAGCCGCCGGGCCGTGGCCAGGAGCATCGGGATCCGCCCGGCGTCGGCCGCCGGGGGCGGCAGACCATGGAGTTCGGCGACCGCGGCCAGGGGGTGGTCGGTGATGGCCGGGATGCCGTTCCCCTCCGGCTCCGAGACCGCCGCCCCGTAGGCTTCGGCCTCGAGGTTGTAGATATCCACACCCACGACCACCGGCCGGTGACGGTAACGCCGGAAGGCCTCCGCCTGGGCTGCGAAAAGCAGCTCCGCGTCCCGGGAGACCTCCCAGGGACGCCGCCCAATCAGAGCGGCGCAGTGCTCGTAGACGGCCGGCGAGAACTCCATGGCGTCCGACCCTTGGCTAAGGCTCGTAGGGACCAACGCGCTGTTGAGCTGTCGATGCTGTGGCGGCTCGTGGACGCGTTCGCGTCTGTGGACACTCGCGCTTCACACCGGTGGCGATCGTGGCGATCGATGTTCGCCTTGCCATGGCCGGCGCCGGTGCGCCGGAGACGACGCTGCAACGGCATGGCCGCAACCCTGAACTGGAGGATGGAGCCCCTTGGGGAGAGGGGCCAGGATACAGGAGAAGTGGCAGCCCGACCTGGATTCGAACCAAGACTAACTGGACCAGAGCCAGTTGTGCTACCATTACACCATCGGGCTGTGCAAATCGGTGCATACTATAGGCGGCGATGGCGCAGGCCGCAAGGCCACAGGGCGCCTTTTTTGCAGGAGCAGCCAGGCCTGGCGGCGGCCGGCGGGCGGGGTATGTTCTCGGGCCGCGCAGGCCGGCGGGCGGTCCTGCGGCGATGGAGAGTGCCATGCAGATTGGTGTCATCAATGCCCTGCGCGCCGAGCGCGCCGACTGCATCTTCGAGCGGGTGCGTGCCTTCGGTCTGCCGACCTGTCAGCTCAGCAGTTGGGTGCCGTCGGGATACGGCCCTGCGCTTTCTGGTGCGGCTACAGCGGCCCGGCGCGCTGGAACTTCACCGAAGGCCCGACGACGCTCGGCCTGGTGCCCCCGGAGTACCGCGCCCAGCGCGTCCTGGATCTGAAGGCCGGCGCCGACTTCGCCCGCAAGATTGGCGTGCCGGCGATCATCACCCACTGCGGCTTCATCCCCGAGAACCTCACCGACCCGCTCTATCGCGATGTCGTCAAGGCCATCGGCGAGGTCGCCGAACACTGCGCCGGGCTCGGCGTGCAGTTCTGGTTCGAGACCGGCCAGGAGACGCCGGTGGTGCTCCTGCGCGTCATCGAGGAGGTCGGCACCGGCAACTTCGGCATCAACCTCGACCCCGCCAACCTGCTCATGTACGGCAAGGGCAACCCGGTCGACGCCCTGGATGTGTTCGGGAAGTACGTGCGGAATCTGCACGTCAAGGACGGCGTCAGCCCGAGCAACGGCCGCGACCTGGGCCGCGAGGTGCAGGTCGGCACCGGCAAGGTCGACTTCCCGCGGCTGATCCAGGGGCTCAAGGCGCTCGGCTTCGACGGCGAGATGGTCATCGAGCGCGAGATCCGCGAGGGCGACGAGCAGAACCGCGACATCCGCCAGACGGTGGCGAACCTCGAGCGCTGGTGGCGGAGCTGCTAGCCCTGAGCAAGAGGCCGCAAGGGCCTCGCGTCGAAGCCCGAAGGGTGACCGGTTCACAGGCCGCCATGCGGCGCGTGAAGTGGTCAGGCTAGCCCTGAGCAAGAGGCCGCAAGGGCCTCGCGTCGAAGCCCGAAGGGTGACCGGTTCACAGGCCGCCATGCGGCGCGTGAAGTGGTCAGGCTGAGACCCGCCGCGCCCGCGCGCGCCGTCCGTGCCGCCGCGGCGGTACGGACGGTCGCCCTCAGCCCCGCCAGGCCATGACGAACATCACCGCCGCCAGGGCGAAGACCAGGAGCGTGGTCAGGGCCCGCGTCAGCACGGCGTGGCGCCGGGCCCAGCCGGCCAGGCTGGCCGAGCCGAGGCCGGCGGTGCTCAGCAGGACGACCACGACCAGGGGCAGGATGAAGGCAAGGTTGTAGACGATCAACATGCCGATCGAGGCCGGGCCGGGGGCGCTGCTGTTGATGAACATGATCACCGGCAGGTAGATCTGGCCGGTGCAGACCAGCTCGATGCCGCTGACCAGAACGCCGATCACCAGGGCGCCCAGGCCGAGGACGCCGCGGCTGACGTCCTCGCGGATGAGGCGATGCACGAGACGGTGCAGGGCCTTCGGCATGCCGAACTTCATCTGACCGGCGCCGCCACGGCGCGCCGCCAGAGTGTCGATGATGCCCCCAATGCCGAAGCCGAGGCAGACCAGGCCCATGATCAGGAAGATCCAGCGCATGGCCGGCTTCCAGGCCTCGAGCCAGTCGAGGAGGCGGAAGAAGCCCAGGCCGATGACGAAATAGCAGAGGAAGACCCCGGCGGCGAAGGTCAGACCGTAGATCAGCGCGAAACGGCGCCCCAGACGACCGGTGAGGGTCAGGTAGCTGACCAGGAAGACGATCACCGCGAAGGCGCAGGGGTTGAAGCCGTCGATGAGGCCGGAGATGACGACCGTCGGCAGCGTGAAGCCGGCGGCGAGGCGCTGCAGGCGCCGACGCGCCGAGGCCAGTTCGGCCGGCGCGTCCCAGGTCTGCCAGAAGGGCTCAGCCGGCGCCGACGCCAGCAGCTCGACCAGGGCGCTGTCGGTGATGTCGCTGCCACTCAGCGCCCGCGCGCCGCTGGCGAACATCGGGGTCAGAAGGCGCTGCGTGGCGGGCAGCTCCAGGCGGCCGGTGACGGCGTAGTGCAAGGCCCGCCCGGACGGGTCGAGGGTGTTCACCCGGGCCACGCGGGCGCCGGGAACACGCGTCAGGGCGTACAGGAGCTGCTTCTCGGCACGGGCGCACTTGCGGCAGCCCGTGGTCTCGAAGTACAGGACGGCCGCCTGGTCCGTCGAGTCCACCACGTCCCCGGCCGACGCCGGCGCCGCCGGGCCCGCCGGCGCGGCGGCGCTGAC
>JAGVUW010000757.1 GCA_019136035.1 Verrucomicrobiota bacterium
TGGGCGCGCGCCTTCAAGTACGAGGCTGAGCAGCGCCAGACCACCCTGCGCGCCGTCACCATCCAGGTCGGCCGCACCGGCGTCCTCACACCCGTCGCTGAACTCGAGCCCGTCGCCCTGGCCGGCTCGACGGTCAGCCGCGCGACCCTCCATAACGAGGATGACATCCGCCGGCGCGATGTCCGCATCGGCGATACCGTCGTCGTCGAGAAGGCCGGCGATGTCATCCCCGCCGTTGTCGGCGTCGTCCTCGAACGCCGCCCCCCCGACGCGGTTCCCTTCGACTTCGCCGCCCACCTCCAGGGCCGCTGCCCGTCCTGCGGCGAGCCCGTCCGACGTGACCCGCTCTTCGTCGCCTGGCGCTGCGAAAACCTCCAGTGCCCGGCACAGAGCGTGCGCCGCCTGGAGCACTTCGCCACCCGCAACGCCCTCGACCTCGAGGCCCTCGGCGGCATCGTCGCCGAGAAATTGGTCGAGCGCGGCCTGGTGCGTGAGCCCCTCGACCTCTTCGACCTCGACCTCGAGCGCCTCGCCGCTCTGAATATCGGCACCGACACCGAGCCGCGCGTCTTCGGCGCCAGCCACGCCGCACGCCTCCTCGAGGCCCTCCGCCGCGCCCGCGAACTGCCCCTGGAGCGCTGGCTGAACGCCCTCGGCATCCCCGACGTCGGCAGCCGTACCGCCTTCCACATCGCGCGCTTCCACGACGACCTCGCCGCCGTCGCCCACTCCGACATCCTGCGCGATCTCGCGGCGCTGTTCGATGACCAGGAGACCCTCCGCAAGCCGTCGCTCGAAGCGGACCGCACTGAACGGCTCGAGGCGGCCCGCCGCCGCGGCGATGCCCTGGCACGCCTCGGCCTCGTCAAGCCCGGCGCCACCCGGCGCGGCGGCCAGACCCCCTACGTCACCACCTCCATCGGCCCCCAGACCGCCCGGAGTATCCTCGCGTTCTTCGCCACCCCCGCGGGCAAGGCCATCCTTGAACGCCTCGAGGCCCTCGGCATACGGCCGCGCGGACAGCCCGCCGCCACCGCCGCCACGGCGGCCGCCGGCGACGGCGCACCCCTCGCCGGACAGACCTTCGTCCTCACCGGCACCCTCGCCAGCATGAGCCGCGATGAGGCCCAGCGCCGCATCCGCGCCCTCGGTGGCAACGCCGCCGACAGCGTCAGCCGCAACACCACCGCCCTGGTGGCCGGCGCCAACACCGGCGCCCGCAAGACCGAGAAGGCCGCCGAGCTCGGCGTCAGGGTCCTCGACGAGGCCGCCTTCCTCGACCTCATCGCCCACGCCGAGGCCGCCGCTGCGGCCGCGCCGCCTCCGCTGCCAGCGACCCCCGCACCCCCGCGCCAGCCCGACCTCGGCCTCTGACGGCAGATCCGAACGCGCGGGGCCACCCGTCGTCGCCCTGGAGGTGGCCTGCGCATCCCTGCGCATGATGGCGGGCGCCGCCTGGGACGTGGCCTGCGCATCCCTGCGCATGATGACCGGCGCCGCCTGGGACGTGGCCTGCGCATCCCTGCGCATGATGACGGGCGCCGCCTGGGAGGTGGCATGCGCATCCCTGCGCATGATGACGGGCGCCGCCCTGGAGGTGGCATGCGCATCCCTGCGCATGATGACGGGCGTCGCCTGGGAGGTGGCATGCGCATCCCTGCGCATGATGACGGGCGCCGCCTTGGAGGTGGCATGCGCATCCCTGCGCATGATGACGGGCGCCGCCCCCGGCGCCTCCGCTCCGGCGCCCTGAAAGGGCATCATTCGTCAGCCCAGGGCAACGCCCTGGGAAATCGGGTGTTACGCATCGCAGGCTGAAAGTCTGCGACACGACGCTAGTGACGCCGCACCGCGGTCTTCCTCGCGCGCGGGCCCAATTTCGGCGCGGCGGCGCCGCATGGCACCGGGCCGGAACACCACGACCCACCAGGCCGTGCTACTGTATGGGGCAGGGGACAGCCGACGGTCCGGCCGCGCCGCCCCTGAGGGCGCCGAACCGCCAACCCCCGGCTGTCGCGTCTGCCCGGCCGCTGTCCTGCCAGAGGCGGCCCCGCCGAGGTCTACGCAAGGAGGAGGTCTCCACCATGACCGGCATCCCCGTCCTTACCGCCCGCGGCAAAGGCATCGCCGAAGCCTGGGAGAATGCCCTCGTCGAACTCCACCGCGGCGGCTGCCGCATGCAGACCCAGTACGACAAGCCCGACGACCCGCCCAGCATCGACGCCACCATGCTCATCGTCATCGAGGACCCCCTCGCCGAACCCATGATCCACAAGGACTTCCCCGGCGGCCTCGAGGACCTCCAGGAATACGTGATGGAGGTCGTTGACGGCATCAAGAACCACCTCGTCCGCGATCCCCAGGACCCCACCGACACGCGCTGGGAGTACACCTACAACGAACGCCTCTTCGCCTACCGCGTCCCCGGCCTCCCCAAGCCCATCGACCAGATCGAACTCGTCGCCCGCAAACTCGCCGAGACCCCCCATACCCGCCGCGCTCAGGCCATCACCTGGAAGGTCTGGGAGGACAACGACTGCTATGACCCCGCCTGCCTCCAGAGCCTCTGGTGCCGCCTCTCCGACGACCCCGACCACGGCTGGATCCTCAATACCAACGTCCGCTTCCGCTCCAACGATGCCTACAAGGCCGCCTTCATGAACCTCTTCGCCCTCGTCCAGCTCCAGAAACGCATCGCCGACCGCATCGCCGAACTGGCCGGCCGGCCGGTCACCCTCGGGCGCTATGTCCACCAGGCCGACAGCTTCCATATCTACGGCTCCTACTTCCGCGAGTTCAACGAACGCTTCATCCCGAACCTCAGCCGGCGGACCTTCACCGAACGAGTCTTCAACTACGCCGACGTCAAGGACATCATGGAGGAGGCCCGCCCGCGCATCCTCGCCAAGGTCGCCGCCATGCGCTAGAGTCACCCCCGACCCGCACCGGGGCCGGCCGCCGCCGGCAGGACACGTTCCCCATGGGCGCCGCCATCGCCCGCATTCAGGCCGCCGCCCTCGCAAAGCCCGGCCAGCCAGGAGACCGCCAGACATGCCGCGTGCCGACCAGATCGTCGTCATCATGACCGACACCCAGCGCGCCGACATGGTGGGCTGCTACGGCCAGCCCCAGATGCATACCCCGAACCTCGACCGCCTCGCCGAACGCGGCGTCCGCTTCACCGCCGCGCATTGCTGCCAGCCGGTCTGCGGACCCGCCCGCGCCGCACTCTTCACCGGCACCTGGCCCCACAGCAACGGCGGCTGGGCCAACTCCATG
>JAGVUW010000186.1 GCA_019136035.1 Verrucomicrobiota bacterium
AGGCGGCGCAGGCCGTCCAGGCCCATGGTCGGCCGCGCGTCGGGCTTCGTCGCGGTGGGGAACACCGGCCCGACGCCGATGTAGTCGGCGCCGTGCCGCTCGGCGACGCGGAGGTCCTCGTCGGTGTTGACGGAGTACCCGACCAGGCGTCCGGCGGCGAGGCGGCGGACGTGCTCCAGGGGCAGGTCACTGGCGCCGATGTGGACGCCGTCGGCATCGGCAGCGAGCATGACATCGACGCGGTCGTTGATGATCAGCGGCACGCCCAGGCGGCGGGTGACGGCACGGAGCCGGCAGGCGCTGTCGTAGAGCCGGGCGCCGTCGGCGTATTTGTCGCGGAGCTGCACCAGGGTCACGCCGGCCGTGACCGCCGCCTCGACCAGGGCCGGGAGGTCACGACCGCGAGTCAGGTCGGGGTCGGTCGCCAAATAGAGCTTCAGGAGCGCCGCATTCATGCCGGCTTCACCGGTGTGACGTCGGCGGTAGCGACCTCGAAGCCGTCGCCGGTCTCGAGAGCGCAGGCCGCGGTGATCGGGCGTTCGAGGTCGGCGAAGACGCCGCGGCCGAGGACGTACTGGCAGGCCTCGGCGGCGCTGCCGGCAGTGAACGACCGGTCCTGGAAGGCCGGGCTCGGGGCGTTGTGTTCGTAGGTGGCGATGTAGTAGGCCTGGCCGGGGCTCAGGGCGAACTCCTGGACCAGCACGGCGTCGTCGCGGACGATGCCGAGGCAGCCCTTGCCGGTGCCCTTCTGGACGACGGCGGCAATGCGCGGGGTGTTGAGGCTGTCATGCTCGTAATCCAGGGCTGCCAGCACGGTGACGAGGGCATCGCGCATGCCCAGGCCGGCCGCGAGCTTCTCGGCGATCGGGTCGGTGTGCGAGCCGTTGGTCGCCACCGCGTAGGGCCCGCACAGGCGCAGGCAGTTGTAAGCGATGTACGGATTCTTGAAGATGTCGCTCTCGAAGCCCGGCTTCGGCACAATCGCGACCGCCTTCTCCAGACGACGCGCTTCGCGATTGGGGAACGAGCGGCTGCTGACGCGGTACAGCGCTCCGAGCGCGCCGGCGGGGTTCATGGCGATGGCGACGATGCGTCCGACGTACATGGTGCGTTCTCCGACTGCGAGCGTCCGACCGCCCGCCGGGCCAGTCCCGGCAGGCCGCCGGCGGTGCTCAGATCTCGTTGGTCATGCGGAAGATGGCGTGGTGGCGCAGCTCGACGCTCAGGGCGATGTCTTCCATGGCAACGCGCAGGCCGTGCTTGAGGCGCCCGACGTCGGCACCCGGCGGCAGTTCGACCAGCATCATCATGGTGTAGACCCCATGGTCGACGGTAGTCGCCAGGTCGGCGATGTTGATCTCCTTCTCACGCAGGTAGCCGCTGACCGCCGCCACCAGGCCGATGCGGTCGGGGCCCACCGCGGTGAGGACGTACTGGTTGTCCCGCGACCGCGGCGACTCGCTGGGCAGGGCCGCGCCCGGCGCCGCCACGCCAACCTGGAAATCCGCCCCGCCCGGCGTCGCCTGCAGCGCCGCCCGGATGTCGTCCGGGCGGACCGAGTCGGGGAAGCTGGCAATGAGGATCATGGTGAAATAGCCGCGCAGGACCGTCTGGCTCATGTCGGCGAGGTTGCCCTCGAGGCCCTGCAGAGCCTGGGTCACATCGGCGATGATGCCGACCCGGTCGCGAGCCATGACCGCGATGACGTAAGGAGTTGACATAGGTGACCTCTGGACCTTCCGCGCCTAGCGCTTCCGGATGACCTCGCGGTCGTAGGACTGCATCTCGGCAAGCCAGCCGGTTCCGGCCGGCACGCCATGGGCCTGGCAGTACTGGTCCCAGATGGCCCCCAGGGGCATCGTCCGCAGCTCCTCCAGGAGCGCCAGGGTGCTGGCCCGGTCGCCGCCGGCCTCGAGGTCGGCCAGGAGGGCGGTGGGCTCGAGCAGGGCATTCAGGATGGCCTTCTGGGCGGCCCGGGTGCCGATGACCCAGGCGCCGATGCGGTTGAGGCCGCCGTCGAAGAAGTCCAGGCCGATGTGGACGCGTTTCAGGGCCTGGCCGCGGACGATCTGCTGGAACAGGCAGCGCAGGTCGTCGTTGAAGTTGACGACGTGGTCGCTATCCCAGCGGATGCCGCGGCTGACGTGCAGGAGGAGCTCTTTCTTGAAGAGGAGCACGGACGAGATCTTGTCGTGGATGGTCTCGGTGGGGTGGAAGTGCCCCATGTCGAGGCAGAGCATGGGCGCGCGTGTCATGGCGTAGGCGAGGTAGAACTCATGGCTGCCGACGACGTAGTCCTCGCTGCCGATGCCGAAGAGCTTGCTCTCGACGGCGTCACGGCAGAGCCGGCTGTCGACCGGTGCGGCGAGGATCTCATCGAGGGACTGGATGAGGCGCTGGCGCGGTCCCCAGCGATCGATGGGCTGGTCCTTGGCGCCGTCGGGGATCCAGTGGTTGATGATGCAGGGGCTGCCCTGGCTGCGGCCCATAGCCTCGGCGATGCGCCGACAGGCGATGGCGTGGCGGATCCAGAAGGCGCGGATCTCGGCGTCGGCGTGGGAGAGGGTCCAGCCGTCGTTGGCCTTGGGGTGGGCGAAGAAGGTCGGGTTGAAGTCGAGGCAGATGCCGCGGGCCTTGGCCCAGGCCATCCAGGCGGCGAAGTGCTCCGGCGCCAACTGGTCGCGTTCGACGACGCGACCGCCGGTCTCGGCGTAGATCGCGTGCAGGCTGAAGCGCAGCTTGCCGGGGATGAGCGAGAAGGCCTTCTCGGCGTCGGCACGGAGCTGTTCGGGGGTGCGCGCCGCGCCGGGGTAGTTGCCGGTGGCCATGATGCCGCCGCCGGAGAGGGCCTCGTCGTGGACCTCGAAGCCGCGGACGTCATCGCCCTGCCAGCACTGCAGACTGATCGGCACCGCCTCGAGACGGGCGAGGGCCTCGTCGGTGTCGACGCCGAGCAGGCGGTACTGCTCGCGCGCCGACTCGTAACGCTGCGTGACGAGAGAGGGCTCTGCTGGCTTGAACATCGATTCGCTCCTTGGACCCCAGGGTCCGCCGCTCGCAAGAGGCGTCGCTCCGCTGTACTGTCATTGCCGCCGCGGCTCGTGGACGCGTTCGCGTCTAGCCTGACCTATTCACGCACCGCACGGCGGCTCTTGAACAGGTCACCCTTCGGGCTTCGACGCGAGGCACTTGCGGCCTCTTGCTCAGGGCTAGCCTTGAGCAAGCGGCGCGACGCGACGCGCGTCGAAACTTGCGCCACACTATAGGGCGGCGCAAGT
>JAGVUW010000816.1 GCA_019136035.1 Verrucomicrobiota bacterium
CGCTTCGGCGGCGGCAGCAGAGACGACCAGGGGCCTGTGATCATCGAGCGATGCCCTCATTTGGCAGCAGCCTCAGGGCGCGGAACGGGCGGCGTGGCCGAGACTCAACGGAGGCGCTCCGTCTGTTGCAGTCGTTCGCTCTGCTCGCCCTTCGCCCTCGTTTCGTCCCGGCGAATCTTGGGGATCCTGAGGTAGAAGTCGCGCAGGTCACTGACTGTCTTCACGGCCTTCTCGATCGCTGTCATCCAGGAGTCCCCTAATGTCGACCTTGTCCTGATCGGAATTCCGGGAGGATTTAAGGCGGACCAAGTCGTCCCTGGTTGCCACAGGCACCGGCCCTGCCTCAGCTTCCGTCTGCACGGCCCGGGCGATGATCTGCTGATGGTCCGGGGTGTTGGCCAGCAGGACATCTATCATCATGTCCTCTTCACCCGCGACCTTCAGAAACCGATGGAGCGTCAGATTTGTGTTCCGGAACGTCCAGGGCGCCGCCATCTCTCGGTAGCCCAGACGCTGGAACGCCATCTGGACCAACTCGATGTCATCTGGGTGGACGAGCACGTCGATGTCTCTGGTGAACCGTGGGCGCCCGTGGAACGCCATTGCGATGCCGCCGATCACAGCGTACCGAACGCCCAGCTTGTTCAGGTACGGAATCAGTGCGAAGAATTCATCGTATAGGTTCATCGGCTCTTCCGTTCCATGGGCGGCAGGACGTTCGCGCATACCCTGATGGCCTGCGCCCAGCGGCCGTGGCCGCTCATGATGAATCTACCGCCCGCCCGAAGACGCATCAAGCCGCAGGCCGGGAGGGCGCGTGTTCGTGGGCATGGCGCCTGAGTCGCGGTATCGTAGAGGTCTGTCGGCACACGGGTGGTCGCGCCGGCGCGGGGCGCGTGGGCTGTTCAGACAAGGAGATGGCGATGAAGCCGTTCATAGCCTTGAGTCTTGCGGGTATCCTCGGAGTGTCGATGCTTCTGGGGACGGCTCGCTGCCGCGCCGCCGCGGCGGCCTTCGATCCAGGCGGTGTCTCCTTCGACTTCCAGGCCATCTCGGACGCCCGGTTTGCCCTCTCTGCGGCGGCGGGTGAGAACCTGGTAGCGAATGGCGGCTTTGAGGAGGCGTTGGACGGCGATGCGGCGCATGGCCGGTGGTGGTCCGCGCCGATGCATCTGCATCTCGGCGACCAGGGCCTCAAGGCGCGCCTGGAGGAGGGCCTGAAGGCCCTGCCGCCGGAGGATCGTATTGCCTACGGCGTCGTGGACACGCCCGAGGGCAAGGCGGCCTTCATCCGCAAGCCGCTGGCGATCGAGGCGGTCTGCGGCGAGGCCATGAGCAGCGTCTCCGGGCGCTGGGTGCAGGTGGTGAAGCTGCCGGAGGACGGGGCCGGACGCTACCGCCTGCGGTTCCGCTACCGCGGCGACGCCTTCGGGAAGCACGGCGCCAACTACTACGTGATCCTGGAGTTCCGCGATGCCAGCGGCAAAACCCCGATGCAGGGCGGCGCGACCGGCCCCATGCTGGTGCAGCGCTACCCCGGACCGAAGCGCAGCCAGTGGAGTGACTTCACCTTCGACTTCGAGGTCCCCGCGGACAGCGCCTGGCTGCAGCTCGCCCTGCGCTTCGACGGCGCCGGCGAGGTCCTCTTCGACGACGTCGCGCTGTGGAAGCTCCAGGCCGATCAGCCGGTCTCCGTGGTGATGTTGCCGATGGGTCTCATGGACAACACCTTCTGCCTCTCCAGCGGCGATCCGGCGGTGATGACCTTCGCCTGGCAGCGGAACGTGCCGAAGGACCGCCTGGCGCTGAAGGATCCGGTGCTCTGCGTCGAGCTGCCTGCGGCGGTGACGGTCCACGCGGTCTGGGACCACCTCACGCTGCTGGGTGTCGAGGAGGTGACGGTCGACGGGGTGGCTCGGCGGCGTCATCGCATCAGCCTGGCGAAGGTGCGCCAGCGCCTGGAGACGATGGACGGCTATGACGGCTACCTGCGGCAGGCCCTGCTCGTGAGCACCGCGGCCGCGGCGGGCGCCGCGCTGCCGGACGGGGCCTACTGGGTCGAGGATGACGGCCAGCCGGTCTCGCAACGGGAGACCGTTGCCCTGCGCGTCATTCCGGGTATCGCCGTGGCGACGAAGCCCGAGATCTTCATGAACGGCTTCTACGTCGGTGGCGTCTATCTGAACTTCCCGGAGCGCGAGGCCAAGGAACTCCTCGGGCGCTTCATCGGCCGGACCGGCAGCCGCTGGGTCGTCGGCAAGCCGGACCCGGAGCTCCTGGCGATCTACCGCGAGAATGGGGTCACGATGGTCACCCCGGAGCTCTATTACATCGCCAACGGCTACCGCCTCGGCGATCCGAAGGACAAGCCGGAGTACGCGCGGTTTCAGGCCCTGGGATCGGGCGGCCATGCCGACCTGAGCCGCGGCACCTGCCCGGTCGCGATCTACCGGCAGAGCGAGTTCTTCACGCAGTCGATCGTGCCGATGCTGCGGGAGAGCCTGCAGGGCTTCGATGGCCTGTGGGCGAACTGGGAGCCCTACATGTTCAATGGCCAGGGCTGCTTCTGCGGGCGCTGCCGCGACGAGTTCATCGCGCACGCGAAGCTTCCTGCCGACGAGGTCCGTGCCGGCTGGCCCGCCGAGATGCTGGTCGGCAAGGCGTACCACGACGCCTGGGTCCGGTTCCGGAGCTGGCAGCACGGCGAGATGGTCAAGGCGATCCACCAGGCGGTCGACGCGGCGACCACCGGCAAGGCCGGCTTCATCCCCGGGGTCGCCTGGCCGACGGTCACCGACTCGACGGCCGGCCTGAGCTACGCCCAGGAACACGACATCCGGGACTACGCCGCCGATCTGACCTACGTTGATCCCTGGGGGCCCTATCCCTGCTGGGACGCCCTGGAGCCGTACTCCTACAGGAGGGGCGCCAACCTGCGCTCCTTCATCGCGGCGCGGCAGGTCCGCGATTTCACCGACCGTACCTTCCCGGCGCCGCGGCGGCCCCGCCTGCTCGCCTTTCCGCATGGCCTCCAGAGTGCCGCCTGGGTGACGCAGCCCGAGGCGGCGGCGATGGACGTCCTCAGCTTCTTCCTGGCGAGGTTCGAGGCGGCCACGCTCTATGCCTTCCCGAAGGGCTACGACAACCGCTTCTGGGCCTGGCAGGCGCAGGCCAACGCGACCATCGCCCGCTGGGAGGAGGTCGTCTTCAAGGGTCAGCCGTTCGCCGGTCTGACGGCCGTGCCGGAGAGTCCCTACCCGGACCCGGTCGGCAGCGA
>JAGVUW010000740.1 GCA_019136035.1 Verrucomicrobiota bacterium
GTGGTGGTGCCAGGAGTGGTACGGACGGAAACCGCAGCGGTAGCTGTGGTGGTAGTGCCCGCGACGGTGCCCGCGCCACCACAGGTCGTCGTAGTAGGAGAACCCGAAGACCAGCCCGGACCAGCCGGCGTACCAGCCGACATAGCCGGCGGTGAAGCCGACATGCACGTAGCTCGGCGTCCAGTCGTAGACGCGCACGTAGGTGACCGGGTACACCGGGCAGCTCGGCGGCACGCTGTAGATCACGCCCGGGACACTGACACTGACCGCCCAGGGCCCGGTCGCCGCCACGCTGGTATACCAGACGCCGTCATGGCAGAGGTAGTAGTACGGATCCACCCACAGAACCGACCAGGGCGTGTTCACCGCGTAGGTCACCTGCGTCACCCCGGTCGAGACGAACTCCGGCTCGCCTTCGTAGACCACCGCCAGGTCGACCGGCTCGCGACTGACCTTCTGCACCCGCGGCACGGCGGCGTCCTTCACCGCCTCCTGAGCTACGACCGTGCCCGCCACGTGCGCCAGGATGCCATACTTGCTCGAGGTCGGCGGAATCCCCGCAAAACTCGCCGGCAGGCGGTCCGCGGGCACCGTCTCCCAGGGCCCGTGCTCCAGCGACACCGCCGCGAACCACCGGCCCGCCAGCAGGGCGTAGTGCCTGCGTCCGACCATATCCAGCAGGACATCGGCGTCGGTGTTGTTGACGTAGAGCAGGTCGGTGCCGGGGATGAGAGTGTAGCGCGGCTCGCCGTCGGTCTGGATGACCTCGGTGGCGCGGGTCACCACCACGACCGTCGGCACCTCGTCCTCGGGCGACTCCTCGTCGGTCATCTCCACGGCCTGGGCGACCGCCTCGGGCACCGCCGTCGTCGCCTGCCAGGGACCCGACAGCGCCGCGGCCGTCAGCCAGCGCCCGCCCACAGGCATGTACCAGGCGCCGTTGACACCGAGTCGCAGCAGCGTCGCGGTGCTGTTCACCGCCACCAGGACATCGCTGCCGGGAATGGCCTGCAGGTCCGGCTCGCCATCGAGGCGAACCAGGGCCACCGGTGCGGTCGTGAAGAGGATGTCCGGGACGACATTCTGGTCGGCGGCCGCCGCAACCGTGGCGGCGCGGGCGCGCTCCAGGCTCTCCTGCAGCGGCCCCATCGCCAGATCGACACCGGTCAGACTGCTGGCGAGCAGGCGCTCGAGGACGTCCTTGCCCAGCGGCTCGCCCTGCGGAAAGCGGACCTCATCAAGACGGAAGGCGCTGATGCGACCCAGGCTGCGGTCGGCATTGAGCGTCAGGCGCATGCCAAACCACGCGGCGCCGAATACCGGCTCGCCGGTGCCGTCGCTGATCGAAACCGCGGCATAGCCCGTGGCCCAGTCGTTCTCGTACGACTCGATGGTGGGCTCGTACAGCGCCACGGTGTGCGGCGCGGCCGTCACCCGGCGCGGCCAGAAGGGCTCTGCGTCGGCGGCCTGCACCGCGCCCGCCGCGCAGAGTGCCAGCACCGCCAGAGCACCGGCCAGGCGGCGAATGGGGTCCTGAATCGTGGTTCTCATGCTCGTGCCCTTTCGCCTGCGGACACCGTCCTTCAGGTCGATCTGCGACGGCCGGCTGCAGGCCCGACCGCGTCGTGTCAACTCGTTCTGTCCGATCATGGTGACGACGGGCCGCCTGCACTTATTCATCTCCATGACGGCGATTCGTCACCCGCCAGGCCCGAATCGACCACACCGCCAACCGCCAGATCGCGACAGCGCAGCACCACCGCGCCGGCGCCCGGGACCACACGGCCGACCTCGGCCCGGCGCAGGCCGGGGACCCAGACGATCGAACCGGCACTCACCACCACCGGACAGCGCCGGCGCCCCCAGCGCGGCACCCGCGCCGCCCCGAAGAGGTCCTGCAGCTTCGCCGCCGCCGACCAGCCGAAAGGCACCATCCGATCGCCTGGCTCCCAGGCGCGGATCTCCAGCTCGTCGGCCAGCGACCCGACCGCAAAGGCCTCCGTCGAGCCGTCGCCGGCAGACGCCGCCACAACCGCACCCGGCACCACCGCGGCCTCGAGCCGCAGGCCGACCTCAGACAGCTCCAGCATCGGATCGCGACCCCACTCCCAGCGCCGCGGCAGCACCGCCGAGGCCGCGGGAATCAGCCGCAGCCCACCGCCGTCAAGCTGCAGCAGCCGCCCGCGCCCCAGCGTGATCTGCCGCGGCCGCCCGTCGAAAGCCGCCACCTCCTGACGCAGACGCAACAGCGTGTCACGCGAGACCACCCAGTCCTGGCCGGTCTGCTGCTGAAGCCATAGCCTTAAGACACGCGGCAGCAGGGCCGGATGCAGATGCCGCAGCGCCGCCGGGCTGCCGACCGCACGCAGCGCCGACCCGGCCAGGGCCGCCAGGCAGTCGGCGTCGTCGCGCAGCGCCTCGAGACTCCGCCCCAGGCCGTCGTCATGGCCGACCGTGGCGCGCAGGGCCGGCAGCCACTCGTGCCGGACGGCATTGCGCCGCAGACGCGTGTCGGCGTTGCTGTGGTCACAGCGCCAGTCGGCAATGCCGCGCGCCCGCAGGAACTCCTCGATCGCGGCACGGCGCACCTCCAGGAGCGGCCGCACCAGCCGCACCCCGCCAATCTCGACCCGCGGACGCATCGCGGTCAGGCCGCCGCTGTGGGCACCCCGCGCCAGGCGCAGGAGGAGGTCCTCCAGGCAGTCGTCGTGATGGTGACCCAGCGCCACCGCCGAACCGGCCGGCGTGGTCGCCTGCCAGTACGCCAGGCGCAGCCGCCGGCCCGCCGCCTCGAGACTCTCGCCGGCCTGACGCCGGCAGGGGACCTCCAGACGGGCGCTGACGAAGGCCACGCCGCGCGCCCGACAGAAGCGCTCGCACCAGGCCTGATCCGCATCGGCTGCCTCGCCGCGCAGGCCGTGATGAAGATGGACCGCCTCGATCTCCAGACCCGACGACGCCAGAATCAGCAGCAGCGCCGTGCTGTCCGCACCGCCGCTGAAGCCGACCCGCAGACCGCGCAGGCCGTCCAGGAGATGCCGCTCACGGCAGTACGCCAGAACACGCTCGCTCAACCCTGTCGGTGTGCACGCCATGCCGTCAACGTAGCCCCCGCCGACCGCCCGGGCCAGCCTCCCCCGCCCGGCTGGCCGCCGGACGACCCGGGCGCTACACTACAGGAGGGGGCGCCCTCGACGCGGTGCGCCCGGTAGAACACGGCGGAACGTCGATCGCCATGGGCGCTGGAGCGCGAGTGTCCACAGACGCGAATGCG
>JAGVUW010000777.1 GCA_019136035.1 Verrucomicrobiota bacterium
GCCGATCGGCGCGGTCACGCGCGTCTTCGTCCGCGGTAACCTCATGCGGCTCCTCCCCATGATGATCGTTCTCGGGACCCACTGGCTGTGGATGCCGCCCTACCTGGGCCTCCCCGCTGCCACCCAGGCCATCGCCACGGCCGCCGCCTGGGCCGCCGCCGCGGCCCTCCTTGCCTGGCACTGCCGCCACCGCGACCTCCTCACGGAGTAGACGCCGCCCGCCCGCGGCGGGGCGGCGGTGGGCGCCACGAGCCGAGGGGCGCTCCCAGGGCTGTTTGAAAGTCCGGGTCTGGCACCCCTTCAGGGTGCGTGGTGTGTGGGTTCGCGGTTCCGGGGGTCTTGCTGCGCGCGACCCCCGGCTACGATCTGGCACCCCTTCAGGGTGACCAGGTGAGCGCTAACGCGATCGTCGATCAGCCCTGGGGCGCTCCCCCGGGCGCCGTCGGCGCCCGGGGGGTCCACGGACGGCGCCGCGGACCTACGTGCCGGGCCGGCGGGGCAGAGGTGGCCGGCAGGCACCTCAGATGCGTTTCCCCCCCTGTACTACTATCCGTCAGAAACTTGCTCTCCGGGCAAGTTCCTGGCTACAGACGTACAGTCCACAGACGCACGGACGCACCCTCCCCTTGGGTTGCGGGCGGAGCCCGCTCCAGCTTACTCCGCGCCTTCTGCGGCAACATCCCGCCTCCCCCATCCGTGTCCATCGGTGTCCATCCGTGGTCAGGCTAGAACTTCTCGCCCTTGTGGGCCTTGAGGGCGACGTCGGCCCAGCGATTGAGCCAGTCGTGCCCGAAGGCCGGCGCGAGCGGTGCGTCATCGCCCGTGGCGACCATGCGTTCTCGCAGCCAGCCGTGGTGGTCGCGGAGAAGGTCGGTGCAGGCCGGGTCGTTCACACGGTTATGCAGCTCCCCGGGGTCCGTCTCCAGGTCGAAGAACTGCCAGGGCTTCAGGCCCTCCGCGCCGCCACCCAGGACGACGTACTTGTAACGCCGGCTACGGAAGGCGCGCCAGGGGCACTGGTGGAAGACGACGCCCGGGCGGAGTTCGGCCACGAACTCGAGCATGACGCCGGGCCGGTCGAGGGCCGCGGTCTCGCCGCGCACGAGGGGCGTGAGATCGACGCCGTGCAGCGGTTCGCGCGAGCCGGCCGGGAGGCCGCACAGCCCGAGGAGGGTCGGGAAGAGGTCCTCCGTGCAGGTGGGATCCCGCAGGACCCGCCCGGCGGGTATGCCGCGGCCGGGTCCCCAGACGATCAGCGGCACGCCGGTCGACGCCTCCAGCGGGTATTGCTTCTCGTGCAGTGCGTGGCTGCCGCCGAACTCGCCATGGTCGGAGGTGAAGACCACGATCGTGTCGCGGTCCTGGCCCGTCTCGCGCAGGCGCGCCATGAGTCGGCCGACGTTGTCGTCGATCTGCTCCAGCATGGCGTAGTAGAGGGCGCGGTTGCGGAGGATCGTCTCGCGTTCGGAGGGCGGCCGGCGGACACTCCAGGCGGCCGTGGCCAGCTCCTCGTGGTCGGGAGCGACCATGAAGTTCTCCGGCAGGACGAGAGGGCGGCTGAGCCACTTCCGTTCGTAGGCTTCCGGCACCTCGAAGGGCGGGTGGGGTGCCTCGATCGAGAGGGCCAGCGCGAAGGGCCGGTCCCGCCGGCGGCGCGCCAGACAGTCGCCTGCCAGCTCGAAGAGCCCGTCGGTCTGGTGGCCGCGGATGGGGTGCGGCGTGGGGTCGTCGTCCTCGAACCAGGCGGTGTCGTAGTAGTTGTTACGGAACTCGAAGCCGAACCACCGCGACCAGCGGCCCTGATGCTCGCGGGGCACCGGCCGGTTCATCAGACCCGGACCCAGCCCGCCGGAGAGGTGCCACTTACCGATATAGATGGACTCGTAGCCGGCTTCGTTGAAGACGTCGGCGAGGGTCCGTTCGGCCGGCGACATCCGCCAGAGGATGGCCGGCACCATGCGGCTGTGGGCGTAGTGGCCGGTCATGAGGCTGAAACGGTAAGGCACGCAGACCGGGTAGGTGGAGCAAGCGGCGTCGAAGCGGACGCCCTCCCGGGCGAGGGCGTCGAGGTTGGGCGTCACGGCATTCGGATCGCCATGGCAGGCCAGCGCATCGCGACGGAGCTGGTCACACAGGATGAACAGGAGGTTGGGCTGGGACACGGGGTGTGGCTCCTCAACAATGCCTGCGGGGCGGTTGATCTGGCGTTGCTTCTCGATCAGTCTCGTTGTGCCGACAAGGCGCTCCGAGGGTGGCACCGTGGCCATGCGGCCAGCCGCGGACGGGCCTTGTTGGGGGCGCTCTCAGCGCCGCATCACGACCACGAGCGGGGCCTGGCGCGCCGGGTCTTCAGCGGCGCGGACGACGCCGACTCGGCGGGCCGCGTCGAAGGTCACCTCCGCGGCCTGGCCGTTGACCTTGACCGCCCTCGGGGCGCGGTCGAGGTGCAGTTCAATCCGGTAGCACCGCCGGGACGGCATCCCGGCGTAGTCGCCACGGCGCGGCTGGACCGTCAGCTGGACGCTTCGCGCCGTCGCCCGGCAGGCGATGGCGGTCTCGGCCACCCGGCCGGCCTGGTAGTCGAGGCTGACGCCGTCGTCCTCGTAGAGCGTCGTCCGGCTGTCGCCGTCGGGGTAGACATCCAGGATGATCTCCTCGGCAGGCCGGTCGCCGGTGTAGTCGATGTCGGGACCCATCGGGATGATGGCACCCGACCGGACCAGCAGCATGCCGCCGCGGTCAGGCGAGTGCTGCAGGGGTATCGTCGCCGGGCCCGCGTGGACGGCGCCGGTCCAGAAGTCGATCCAGCGGCCGGCGGGGAGGTAGAGGCTCTCGGTGAAGGCGCCGGTCAGGAGGGCATCGCCGAGGAGGAACTGCCGAGTGCAGTCGGCGCAGGCCGGGTCATCCGGGTCCGCCAGCGGCATGGCCCGCAGGATCGGCAGACCCGTGCGGTAGGCGACATGCGCCGCCGAATAGAGGTAGGGCAGAAGGCGGTAGCGCAGGCGCGCGTAGAAGGTGAACATGGCCAGGAGGTCGCGGCCCTGGAACCACGGCTGGTTGTACATGTGCCATGAGAGGACCTGCGACCACGGCTGCAGGAAGCCGAAGTGGATGCCGGCCGGCGAGAAGACCTCCATATCGCAACTGGTATTCGAATGCCCGGAGAGCCCGTGGTTGAGCATGCTGACCAGCGGCCCGGCGTTGCCGCCGGTGTCGCCCGCCCAGGTGGCGGCGTACTGCTGGATGCCGGCATAGCCGCCGGCGCTGCTGATC
>JAGVUW010000336.1 GCA_019136035.1 Verrucomicrobiota bacterium
AGAAGGGCGAGGTCGTCCGCGTCGACACCCGCGAGGGGCGCTTCCTCGGCCGCGCGACCTGACGGATCTTCCTCCGCTGGCCGTCGCCTGCCAGCTCCGGAACCTCCGGTATGCGGGAGGCCCGCGGCGTCGCCGTCGATCTCCCACCCGGTCTCTGCAGCCTCCTTCCGCGTGCGGCGCATCCGTGGTGGCCATGACGAACGTGGTCGCACGCCAGGCGTCTTGGCCGGCAGTGCGGGCGTCGGCCCTGTTCGTGCGGGCGGCGCCTTCGGGGCCGCCGGTCAGCGCCGCGTCCTGTTGCCGCGCTGCGGGGGCGGCTTTGCTGGCGCGGCGGCCGTGCCGCGCGGTGCCGCGGCCTTGGCGGCCTTGGCGGGCCCCGCTAAGGCCGGCTGGCCGGCCTTCTCCTGGAGCGTCCGGATCTGGTCGCGGAGCATGGCGGCGCGCTCGAACTCGAGAGCCTCGGCCGCCTCCAGCATCTCCTTCTCGAAACGCTGGATGACCTCGGCGACGTCGTAGTCGCCGCCCGCCTCGCTGATCACCGCGGCGACCTTGTCCTCGGCCTCCTCGTAGTGGCGCAGGCTCGACTGCAGAGCCCGTCGCACCGAGCGCGGCGTGATGCCATGCTCGCGGTTGAAGGTCTCCTGGCGCTGCCGGCGCTGCTCGGTGATCGCGATCACGCGGCGCATGCTCTCGGTAATGACGTCGGCGTAGAGGATGACGCGGCCGTTGACATGGCGGGCGGCGCGGCCGGCGGTCTGCATCAGGCTGGTCTCCGAGCGCAGGAAGCCCTCCTTGTCCGCATCCAGGACGGCCACCAGCGAGACCTCGGGAAGGTCCAGGCCCTCACGCAGGAGGTTGATGCCGACCAGGCAATCGAAGTCGCCGGCGCGCAGGCTGCGCAGGATCTCAACCCGTTCGATGGCGTCGACCTCGGAGTGCAGGTAGCGGCAGCGCATGTCGAGCTTGCGCAGGTAGTCGGAGAGGTCCTCGGCACTGCGCTTGGTCAGGGTCGTGACCAGGGTGCGCTCGCCTTGCGCGGCGCGTTCGCGGATCTCGTGGATGACGTCATCGATCTGGCTGCGCAGAGGCCGCACCTCGATGGCCGGGTCGAGCAGGCCGGTGGGACGCACCACCTGCTGCACCGGCGTCGACCGCGCCAGCTCGTAGTCGCTCGGGGTCGCTGAGACGAAGGTCACCTGGTGCTGCAGGGCCTCGAACTCGTCGTAGTTCAGCGGCCGGTTGTCCAGTGCCGAGGGCAGGCGGAAGCCGTGGTCGACGAGGACCTCCTTACGGCTCCGGTCGGCGCGGTACATGGCGCGGATCTGGGGCAGGGTGGCGTGCGACTCGTCGATGATGGTGATGAAGTCCTCGGGGAAGTAGTCGATGAGGGTGTACGGGCGTGAGCCGGGGGCGCGTCCGGCGAGGTGCCGTGAGTAGTTCTCGATGCCCTGGCAGTAGCCGATCTCACGCAGCATCTCCAGGTCGTACATGGTGCGCTGGTAGATGCGCTGCGCCTCGACCAGCCGGCCGGCCCGCTCGAACTGCGCCACCTGCGCATCCAGTTCCGCCAGGATGCCCTTCTCGGCCTGCTGAATGCGCTCCTGCGGGATGACGAAGTGCTTCGCCGGAAAGATGGCGATGTCCTCGACCTCCTCGGTGACCTCCTGCGTCAGGGCATCCCGTCGTGAGATCCGCTCGATGGTGTCGCCCCAGAATTCGACGCGCACGAAGTCGTCGCGGTAGGACGGGTAGATGTCGAGGGTATCGCCGACGGCGCGGAAATGGCCGCGTTCGGGCGCCACGTCGTTGCGGGTGTACTGGATCTCGACCAGGCGACGCAGGAGGTCGTCGCGCTCGAGCGTGCTGTCCAGGACGATGCGCGCCTGCATCGCCTCGAAGTCCTCCGGCGAGCCCAGGCCGTACAGGCACGAGACGCTGCACACCACGATCACATCACGGCGCTCCAGCAGCGAGCTGGTCGCCGCCAGACGCAGCTTCTCGAGTTCGTCGTTGATCGAGGCGTCCTTGGCGATGTAGGTGTCCGTCTGCGGTATGTAGGCCTCGGGCTGGTAGTAATCGTAGTAGCTGACGAAGTACTCGACCGCGTTCTCGGGGAAGAAGGCCTTGAACTCGCTGTAGAGCTGTGCCGCCAGGGTCTTGTTGTGCGAGATGATCAGCGCCGGCCGCTGCACCCGCTCGATGACATTGGCCAGGGTGAAGGTCTTGCCGGAGCCGGTGACGCCGAGGAGTGTCTGGTGGCGCTGCCCCGCCGCCAGGCCGGCCGCCAGGGCCGCGATCGCCTCGGGCTGGTCACCGGCCGGCGCGAAGTCGGCGTGAATCCTGAAGGAGTGCTGCTTGGGCATAGGTCGGACCTGCGACTGGCGCCCCCGACAGGCCGGCCGGAGGCGCGCGGCCCCTAAGCTAGACCGTGAGCCGGTTGTACGCCAGGCCGTGCACGACGGGCGCCGCTGCGGTATGGTAGCGTCGTGCCGGCTGGCCGCCCCGGAGCGCGTGGCCGAAGGATACGGCGATCGGCCGGGCCGCACAGCGACTGCGCCGCAAGGAGTCCCGATGAGAACCGACCTCGAGAACTTCCGGGCGACGACCACACGGCAGCGCCCGGGCCGCGTCCTCTGCTACGCCTCCTTCGTCGATGACCTGCAGCGGCGCCTGGTGGAGCACACCGGCACCACCGACCTCGCGGCGCACTACGGCATGGCCCGACGCACCCTCGTCGGGCCGCGCCGGCCGGCCGACCTCGCGCCCCTCGACTTCACGCGTTACTGGCGCGGCGTCGAGCTGCCGCCGGGAACGACGATCAACGGCTCCGGCGTGGCTATGGTCCCGAGCGGCTACTACCACTTCTGGGGCTACGTCTCGCCCCTGCAGAACGCCACCAGCCTGCGCGACATCGAGGAGTTCCCCCTGGAGGACTACAGCCGCTGGGACTTCTCCTGCATGGCCGACCAGGTCCGCGCCGCTCATGCCGACGGGCGCTACGCCCAGGCCTGGGTCGGCCACATGTACGAGACGGCCTGGCAGATCCGCGGCTACGAGGCCTTCCTCATCGACCTGCTCGAACAGCCCGCCTGGGCTGAGTGCCTCCTCGAGAGGATCTTCCAGCAGAACCTCGTCAGAGCCCGCGCCGCCGCCGCGGCCGGCGCCGACCTCATCACCACCGGCGACGACGTCGCCAGCCAGACCGCCCTGATCTTCTCCAAGGACGTCTGGGGGCGCTTCATGCACTCGCGCTGGTCGAAGGTCTGGGC
>JAGVUW010000854.1 GCA_019136035.1 Verrucomicrobiota bacterium
GGCGGCGGCCCCGCCCGGCGCCGCCCCGGCGGCAGCCTGGCGCCGCCCGACCTCCCGGCCCACACCAAAGCCCAGGGTGAAGAGCACGAAGGCCAGTAGAACACGCGTTATCCAGGTCGTTAGCATAGTCAGGAGGTCTCCCGCCTCACTTCGGTGCGCATTCCCCGATCTTGCAGGCCTTCTGGATCTGCTGCGGGGTGAGTTTCATCTTGTCGGCCAGCGACTGCTGGATGGTGATCATCTCGCCGGTCTCGAACGGGTGCGCGTCGAGCCACTTGTGGAGGTTCTCCGGCGTCGTGAAGAAGCCCTGGTGGAAGCATCCCGCCGACACCCACGTGCCGTCGGCGGTCCGGCGCTTGCCGAACCAGGCCACGGCAGTCTTGGGCTCGATCGAGGCGACCGAGCCGCCCAGGGTCTTGACGGTGATGATCTCACCGGTCAGGCCGTCGGGCTGGCGCACCTCGATGTCCTTGCCGGTGCGCGCGGCGACGCCCATGGCGCAGTGGGCGCAGCATCCCCAGCTCTGCACGCCCTCGATCAGGATCTCAGCGGCGTCCTGGGGATAGACAGCGCGGTCGCAAAAACCGCAGCGATGTGAGAGCTCGTTGGTCTTGAGCGCCGACCAGGCAACCAGGCTGCCGCCGGAACGCCGCATCGCCGCAGTCGCCGCGGCGCGATCCGCGAAGGCCCGAATCCACGGCCGGCCGGTCGCCTCGTCCACGCCCTGGAGGTAGGTGGCCTCCGGCGCGGCGATCAGGTTGCCCGTGGCGTCGTCGGTCACGAAGACCTTCCTCTCGAAACCGGTCCGGTCCTCGGTCAGGCATGAGTAAAGGATGAAGTAGGTGTGCAGGTCGCGCAGGCGGACGTCGCCCTTGTCGGTGCGCACCACCACGGCCGTCTTGGGGTCGATATCGGCATCGGAGAGGGTGCAGATCTGGTCCTTGCCGCGCGTGTCCTTCGCCGCCGCCTCCCAGCGCTCGATCGTCGGGGCCGCCGCGACCCCCAGGTCAAAGCCCAGCTCTTTCCACTTGGCCAGGATGTCCTCTTTCGAGATGAAGCCCTCGTGGCGCCAGAGTTCCTTGCCGTCCGGCGCGAAGAAGATCTGCGTCGGGATGGCCTTGATGCCATACTCCTTGCCCTTGGCGGCGTTCTCCTTGATCCAGACATCGATGAACTCGACCTGGAGTCTGCCCGCGTACTCCTTGGTGAGTTCCTCCAGAATCGGCGCCATCATCTTGCAGGGAATGCAGGCCTTTGACCCCAGATCGAGGAGCTTCGGAGTCTGCGCCGCCAGCGCCATAGGCGCGGCCACGGCCAGCAGGCCTGCGGCCAGCACCACCGCCCGGAACGATCCGACTGTGCGTGATCCCATGGATGCCATCTCCTTGCCCTGCGGCATGCCTTGCCCCACGGCATGCCGTGGGGCTACTGAGGGGCGCCCCGACCGGGCGCCCCCGACCCCGTAACCCGTGGGGCTACTGAGGGGCGCCCCGATCGGGCGCCCCGGACCACGGAACCCGTGGGGCTGCTGAGGGGCGCCCCGGACGACGCCCCGGACCACGGCCCGGAGTACGCCCGAACCGGCGCCCCGACCGGGCGCCCCGGACTGCAGGCCTTGACCCTCGACGTGTCTCAGCAGGCCAGCATCTGGGCGCCTTTGGCGGCGACTTTCGCGATGCTCTCGTCGTTCACCTGGGTCTTGCCCTTCTCGAGGCCGAGGTCGGCCATCTGGAGGTGCTCGAACTTCTTGAAGCCGGCCTGCTCGAGAGTGTTCTTCGCGCAATTCAGCGGGCAGCCGTCGATGGCCAGGATCTTGGCCGCCGCTTCGGTGGTTGCCATGATCCCGGAGACACGACCGCCGACGCCGGCCAGACAGAACATCTTGCCGGCACCGTCACGGGTCAGCTTCCGTGCCGCCTGGTCGGCCACCGCGCCGACATCCGCCGCACCCGAGCACGCGAAGATCAGTTTCGGGGCCGCGCTGCAGGCACATCCGCACGTCGTTGCCATGGTCAGGTTCCTTTCGGGTTGGGGACGAGTGTCACGTGTCGAGGGGCGGGTGTCGAGGGTCGGGGGGCGGGCAACCGGCCGCCGCGCGACAGCAACGCTCACCGGCACCCCGACCGCACTCCGCACTCCCAGCGCCGTTACTTCAGGTACCCCTTGATCTGCTCCGCGGTCAGGACCTTGCCGGCGCTCTTGACCTGGCCGTCGACCGCCAGGGCCGGGGTCATCATCACGCCGAAGGCCATGATCCTGTTGATGTCGGTGACCTTCTCGATCTCGCAGGCCACCCCGAGCTCTCTCGCCGCCGCCTCGGCATTGGCGGCCAGCGCCTTGCACTTCGGGCACCCGGTTCCCAGAATCTGGATCGTCATTGCTGTCACCCCTGCTTTGCGCCACGGCAGCCGGCCCCACCGGCGGCGCGACCGTGCCGAATTGGTCAAGATGCCAAGACGCAGCCCCAGCCACACCATTGGACTTGGCGCCCCGGGCTCGTGGCCGGCCGGCGGATCAGCCTCCTGCTGACTGGGTGACCCGGCTGGCTTCGCGCGCCTGGTTCTCCAGGACCGCTTCGATGCAGCCGAAGAACTTCAGCACACAGGGGACCTTCAGCCGGTAGAACACCTGGACGCCGCGTTTGTCGTCCTCGACGAGGCCGGCATTCTTCAGCAGCGTGAGGTGCTTGGAGACCGTCGACAGGTCAGCACCGACGAGGTCCCGCAACTCGCAGACGCAGCGTTCGCCGCGGGAGAGTTCCTCGACCATCGCCAGACGACTGGGATGCCCCAGCGCCTTGATGACTCTGGCCCTCGCCTCGAGTCGAGCTAAGCTGATCGCGTCCATCAGACCTCGTTTCCTGACCCTCGACTTCAGAACACCCCCCGGGCCTCCATGGTCACTATAGCCAGGCCCCCGGCACACCACAACGGCGACCGTCGCCCGGCCGGCCTTGAAACGCCGCCGGCGGCGGGCGGCGTCCCGCGGCCGCCCGTCGTTCCGCCCTATCCACCGGCATGGGCCTGATCGCTCAACCCGCCAAGGCTCCGAAGATCATCCCGCTGGTGGTGGCCATCACCACGACCAGCGAGACGTAGACCACGGTCTTGCCGGTGCCCATGACGCTGCGCAGCACCAGCATGCTCGGCAGCGACAGCGCCGGGCCGGCCAGGAGCAGCGCCAGGGCCGGGCCCTTGCCCATACCCGAGCCGATCAGGCCCTGCAGGATCGGCACCTCGGTCAGCGTGGCGAAGTACATGAAGGCGCCGAACAGGCTCGCGAAGACGTTCGTCCAGAACGGCCACAGGGCGCGGATCAGCGGCTCGACCCCGGCCCCGGCCAGGCCCGTCATGGCCAGGAAGGTATCCGGCTTGGCCCCCACGAGCATCTCGACGTAGCGGCTGGGGATGACGCCCTCGTGGCCGACCCGACCCAGGAGGAATCCCGCGATCACGACGCCGAAGAAGAGCAGCGGCAGGATCTGCTTGGCAAAGCCCCAGGTGGCCGAGAACCAGTCACCGGCCTCACCTCTGTCCGTGCCGGTGATGGCGGACAGCCCCACCACCCCGGCGGCGAAGGGAACCATGACCATCAGCCCCTGCATGGGCAGCACCAGCGCCAGGAGCGCCGCGGGGACCGCCGCCGCCACGACTTTCCACCACGCGATCCCAAGCCAGAGAACGAGTACCAGCCCCAGCGCCAAGGCAAACCCCGAGGTCACCAGCCACTTGTTCCGCCAGAGCGTCGTCCAGGTGCCCGGAACCGGTGCCTTCGACACGATGGCGGCAGCCGGGACCTCGATCTGCCTGCCCTCATCGGCCCCCCCGACCACCTTCAGCGAGTAGGAGGCCCCGGACGCAGCGGGGTCCTCGGGTGCACTCACGACGGTTGCCTCGATGCACCGCCCGTCCTGGAGGTGGAAGCGGAAGGCATTCGGCGCGCCCCAGTTGGCGAACACCAGGATGCCAATCATGACCGCGAAGAACACGGCGTTCTGCCACAGCGGCCGCTTCACCTCCGGCTCCGGCTGCGACATCTGCGCTTCGGCCTTGGCCGTCTCCTCTTTCCGGTAGATCAGATGCATGAGTACACCGATCACCACACTGAAGACGATGGCACCGACCGCACGAGCGATGCCGAGCTGTGGCCCGAGGATGCGGGCGGTCAGGACGATGGCCAGGACGTTGATGGCGGGACCGGAGTAGAGGAAGGCCGTCGCCGGCCCCAGCCCTGCGCCCATGCGCCAGATGCCCGCAAAGAGCGGCAGCACCGTGCACGAGCAGACCGCCAGGATCGTCCCGGACACCGACGCAACACCGTAGGCCAGTGCCTTGTTGGCCTTGGGCCCCAGGTACTTCATCACCGAGGTCTGCGAGATGAAGACGCCGATGGCCCCCGCGATGAAGAAGGCCGGCACCAGGCAGAGCAGGACGTGTTCCCTGGCATACCACTTCGTCAGATGGAACGCCTCCAGCACCGCACCGTCAAAGCGGGCGCCCCCCACCGGCAGCCAGAGGAACACCAGGAACCCCCCGACGATCAGTGCCAGCTTCTTGCCTTCCTCACGCCAGTCCATAGCACGGACCTTTCACTGCCGGCCCACCGGCGACTCCGTGCCGGCGCGGTCTGACCGTCAATCTATGCGGGTTTGGCCAAATGGCCAATAATTGCGAGAAAAAAGAGACGGTCCGGCCGGACTGCCGCGGTGTGTCGCTCAGCCCAGGGTCGCCAGTTCCTTGAACATGGCGCGGATCGGCAGCTCGTTCGGGCACTTCGTCTCGCAGGTGCCGCAGTCGTTGCAGCGGCTCATGGCCTCGGCCGGCGGCAGGCGGCGCAGGCCGTCGCGGGCGGCGTCGGCGAGGCCGTAGGCCTGCCAGTGGCGGTAGAGGTCGAGGTGACGCGGGATGTTGACACCCTGGGGGCAGGGCAGGCAGTAGCGGCAGCCGGTGCAGAGGCGGTGTCCGAGGCGTTCCCGCAGGCGGTCCAGGCCCTCGCACAGGCGCTCGAACGGCGCCGCCGCGGCGGGATCGAACGCCTGCACCGTGCGGGCGTTCTGCTCCAGGTGCGCCATGGCGTTCATCCCCGAACAGGCCGTGCTCACCGCCGGGTTGGACAGGACGAAGCGGAGGGCCATCTCGGTCGTCGGCAGGTCCATGCCGAGGGCCTCCTTCAGCGTCTCGGATTCGCAGGCCAGGGTGCCGCCGGCGACCGGGCACATCGCCACCACGCCGACGCCGAGCTCGCCGGCGCGCCGGATGGTCGGCTCGTAGGCGCGGTTGACGAGGTTGTAGGGCACCGTCAGGGTATCGAAGAGCCCGGTCTCGATGATACGGGTGAAGTTCTCCGGCCGGTCGTGGCCGGTGAAGCCGAGGTACTGCACCAGGCCCTCGTCCTGGGCCTGCCGCAGGGCCTCGAGCACGCCGCCGCGCTTGAGGAGGTGGCCGATGCGGTCCCAGCCGAACCACCCCACCTGGAAGAACTTGAAGTGCGTCAGGCCGAGGATGCCGAGCTGGCGCTCGATCTCCTGCCGGAAGCCGAAGGCGGTGGTGTCGGGGTGAATGGCGGCCTTGCCGGAGACGATCACCCCGGCGGTCTTGCCGACCAGGCCGGGGGCGGTGCGCTGCTGGCACTGGCCGCCGCAGTACCCGCGCGTGGTCTCGAAGTAGTTGATGCCCATGTCGATGGCCCGCGAGACCAGGGCCGTGTTGAGGTCCTGATCCTCGGTCAGACGCATGCAGCCGAACGAGAGCGCCGAGACCATCAGCCCGGTCCGCCCCAGGGGACGGTAGCGCATGGCGTCGTGATTGCGGATGAGCGGCTCGGTGTTGGCTGGAGGGATGACGGCCATGCTCAGTGCACCTCGCGGGTTTGCCGGCAGGCGCCGGCACGTTGTCCAGATCGTAACCGCCGGCGGCCACGGCCGAGTGCCCGACGCGTCCCCTGCCGGACGCCGATCAGACCCGTGGCGTTCCACCCGACTCTAGCGGCCCGGACGGCATTGTCCAGCCGCCGAGCCGGCACTTCGAAGCGCGGCTCGACGTGGCGGCAGGCCACTCCGGCGTGTACCTTTCGCGGTCCATGCCTTTGCCGGCGGGGATATGCCGTCTCCGCGGCCGGGATCCGCAGTCACGAGGAGAGTGCGCCGTGCGACGTCGGAATGCCTTCACGCTGATCGAGCTTCTGGTGGTGATCGCCATCATCGCAATCCTGGCCGCGATGCTCCTGCCGGCGCTGGCGAAGGCGCGCGAGAAGGCCCGCCAGATCGCCTGTGTCAACAACCTCAAGCAGATTGCCCTGGGCTGCCTGATGTATGGGGACGAGTGGGACCGGGTGCCGCCCTCGTATCAGCCCGGCCCGGCCACCTGGGACCGCTGGAATGAGATGATCGAGCCGAGCTACCCGAAGAACAAGGAGCTCTATCGCTGCCCCAGTTCCCTTGACATCGCCGACGGCCTCAACAGCTATGGCTTCAACGTCAACTACCTCACCTACAACTACCCCGGCCATCCCGTGGCAGCCGGCGCCTATGGCTACTGGGGTTGCCCCCTGCCGGCGATCGAACAGCCCACCGCGACCATCCTGGTCGGCGACAGCGGCACGCACTGGGGCACCTCCGCCTGGACTCCCTATCCCGACATGGCCTACGTCATCAGTCCCGCGCTCCCCGACAAGAACTACTGCGTTTACCTCAACCACAATGGCTTTGGCAACCTGGCCTTCTGCGATGGCCATGTCAGCAGCCACAACGCCTCGTTCTGCGCGACCGCGGCGAATTTCATGGCTGACAAGTAGTCGCCCCCGCCGCGGGCTCGTCCCGGCCGCGGGACAGCGCGCCCGGGGCAGGCGCGCCGCGCGGGCACCACGGCGGTTCGCGGCGACAGGCGGATGGCGCCGGTGCCGCCCGCGGCACGGCGCTGGACGCATTGACAGCGGTCCAATCCCGCGAGTATAGTGGCGACATCGCTCCATGAGACGGGGGAGCCGGCCTGAGCTATTCACGCGCCGCCTTGCGGCTCGCGAACAGGCCGCCCTCCAGGTTGCGACGCGAGGCACTTGCGGCCTCCTGTTCAGGGCTGGCCGAGCAGGCGGCGTGGAGCGACGCGCGTCGAGACTTGCGGCGCAGTATAGTGCGGCGCAAGCGGGTCATGAACGAAGCCATGGGCTTCGTGAATGATCCAGGCCAGGGAGTTGCGAGTGATCGGGTCGGTCCTGTTCCGCAGCAACCACGGAGAGTCCGCAATGCGCCGTCGCAACGCGTTCACGCTGATCGAGCTCCTGGTGGTGATTGCCATCATTGCCATCCTGGCCGCGATGCTGTTGCCGGCCCTGTCGAAGGCGCGTGAGAAGGCCCGCCAGATTGCCTGCGTCAACAACATCAAGCAGATCGCCCTGGGCTGCCTCATGTACGGCGACGAGTGGGACCGCGTGCCGCCCTCGTACCAGGCCGGCAATACGGCGTGGGACTACTGGTATGAGATGATCGAGCCGAGCTTCCCGAAGAACAAGGAACTGTACCTCTGCCCGAGTTCCCTCGATATCCCCGTCGGCTACGACAGCTACGGCTACAACTACAACTACCTCACCTACATCTACCCCGGACACCCGCTCTCGGCCGGCGGCTACGGCTACTGGGGCTGCCCCCTGGCCGGCGTCAAGCTGCCCAGCGCCACCATCCTCCTCGGCGACAGCGGCACGCACTGGCAGTCATCCACCGGCGCGCCCCTCGTCGATATGGCCTACGTGATCAGCTACGGCCTGCCTGGCAAGAACTACTGCGTCTACCGCAACCACAACGGCTTCGGCAATCTCGCCTTCATCGATGGCCACGTCAGCAGCCACAACGTCGCCTTTACCACCAACTCCTGGAATTTCCGCGTCGACAAGTGAGCGGTCGGCCCTGAAGACCGTGCACCGCGGTGCCGCGGCCCATGGCCCTGGGGTTTAGTTAAGGAATAGGAGAGCGTACGACCATGGCCCGACGAGTCACCCTTAGCGCCCTGGGACCGCGACCGCTCCAGGGCGACGTCAACCGCCCCCATCAGCAGGCCGTCGATGAGATGATCGCCTGGTGGCAGAGCCAGGTGGCCATCGTCCTGCCGGACCGCCCCGACCTCATCGTCGTCCCGGAAGCCTGCGACCGCTATCCGAACTACCCCATGGACAAGCGCCTGGAGTACTACCGCTGCCGCGGCGACCAGGTGCGCGACTTCTTCGCCGGTGTCGCCCGCGACAACCGCTGCCACATCGCCTACTCGGCGGCACGCGAACTGCCCGACGGCACCTGGCGCAACTCGACCCAGATCCTCGACCGCACCGGCGCCGTCGCCGGTGTCTACAACAAGAACCATCTCGTCATCGAAGAAACCACCAAGGGCGGCATCCTCTGCGGCAAGGACGCCCCCCTGATCCAGACCGACTTCGGCACGATCGCCTGCGCCATCTGCTTCGACCTGAACTTCGACGAGATCCGCGCCAAGACCAAGGCGCTGCGCCCCGACCTCGTCGTCTTCTGCAGCATGTACCACGGCGGCCTCATGCAGAGCGTCTGGGCCTACGACTGCCGTGCCCACTTCATCGGTGCCATCGCCGGCAACGAGTGCACCGTCCTCAACCCCGTCGGCGAACGCATCGCCCGCAGCACCAACTACTACTCCTGGCTGACCACCCAGGTCAATCTCGACTGCGTCGTTGCTCATATCGACTACAACAACGCCAAGTTCCGCGCCATGAAGCAGAAGTACGGCCGTGGCGTCACCTTCAGCGACCCCGGCTACCTCGGCTGCGTTCTGCTCACCAACGAGATGGACGGCATCACCATGCCCGAGATCGTCGCCGAGTTCGAGATCGAACTCCTCGACGACTACTGGGCGCGCGCCCTGAAGCATCGCGCCGAGAACACCGAGCCCTGAGCGCCAGCGCCGGCGGCGCCCTGACGCCCCGCGGCGGCACAGTCAAGGAGGCCCCCGCGGGCCGGCGCTGTCTCGGCCGCCAGGAGTCGAATCCGCGATGAGCCGCGGTACGTCTGAGACCCGCGACGCCGCGCGACTGGTGCGCTCAGCCCTGCATCGCCTGGGCTACCGCTTCCGGCTGGGCCGCGATGACCTCCCGGGACGGCCCGACCTCGTCCTGCCGCGCTGGCATCTCGCCGTCCTCGTGGTCGACTGCGCCCGCTACCCGCACCCCGGCTGCCCGCAGCCGCCCGTCAAGGCCGCCGCCACCGCCAACCAGTGCCTCGCCCAGGACTGCCAGGCCCTGGCCAGCCTGGGCTGGGAGACCCTCGTCATCCAGGCCTGCGAGACCGCTGCCCCCCAAGCCCTCGCCCACCGCCTCGACATCGCCATCCAGGGCCGCCTCATCGCCAGGCCCTAGCAGGCTGTCGGACTTGGCGCCCGCCAAGTCCTGACAAGCCTGCTAGATGCCCCTTCGCGACGGGGCGCGAAGGGGGGGATTCCGCCGTTTGGCCCGGCGGAAGGCCGGTCGGGGGGCGTCGGGGCAACGCGGAGGGCTTCACGGAACCGCCAGCGCGGGGCGCGCAACGCCGGATCGGCACTTGCCACCGTGGGCGCCAGCTCCTGCCTGTCGTTGGGCTCAACGCTGACCCGACAGCCTAGGATCATCATGCTGCCGTCGGCATCGACCGCGGCCTGCGCGTTGTAGGCCTGCTCGAAGTGTCGCCCGTCACCCGCCTTAGCGGATTGGCGGAATCCGGCGTCAGCCGTAGATTCATCCAATCAAAAGGAGCCTGTAGGACTTAGAGCCACGCGCGCGACAGCGCGCCGATGGCCCTAAGTCCGACAGGCTCCTAGCCGACCCGCCGCCTGCCCGCCGCCCCTGGCCGCCCATCGCCGCCGGGGGGCGGTGACGCCCCTCAGCCCGCGGGCGCCGCCCCGGCGCCCCGGCGCCCCAGCCCCGTCCGACCTGTCGGATTCCCGCCCTCGGCGGGGCCTTCGCTACGCGGCGGCAGGCTTCCCGACAAAAACCCTCCGGCGGCCTTGACATCACCCGCCCTCAGCAAGTATCGTTTGATATGATTAGCAGATGATCTGCTGAGAGGATTCGAGGTCCGTGATGGAACCGCGTTCAGGGCCACAGACGTTGAGCGAGGGTGCGGCCGGCGAGGCCGAGGCGGCGTTGCATCGTCGTCTCCGGGAACGCCGTTTGTCGGCGGGCCTGTCGCAGCAGGAACTGGCCGAGCGCGCCGGGGTGCAGCAGAGCGCCATCAGTGCCTTCGAGCGTCACGGCAGTGCGGCGCAGGCCCTGTCGGCGGAGAACGTCCAGCAGATCGCCACGATTCTGGGCCTCGATCTGTCGGCGGTGCCGGCGGTGGGTCGCAGTCGGTCGGCGCGGCTCGGGCTGTTCTTCTGTCCGAATCCGGACTGTCCGAGTGTGCTGGCCTACCCGGTGGGCGAGCGCACCCTGTACCGGCCGCGCTTTGTGCGTGCCGAGATCGGCCGGCGGCTGTTCTGCGTCGACTGCGGCGAGATCTGTGAGAGCCGTTGCCCCGGCTGCGGGGCCTTGCCGGGGGATCACCTGCGCGGCGCCGTCTGTCCGGAGTGCGGCACGCCGTATCTCGGCGGCGGCGACGATCTGGCGGCGGCCGACCTCGAGCGGCGCCTGGCATGGCAGCGGGCACTCTCCGGAGGCGATGACCTCCGCGAGTACCGCCACGGCGCGCCGGCCGCGCCGGCGGGTTCGTCCGCGCTGACGGCGCCGGAGCGGCCGTGAGGACACTGAGGCAGTTGAACATCACGACCAGGGAGATGCGGCCATGATGGTGAGTCTTGCAGGAAGCGAAGCCAGGCTGGAGCGTGCGGCGACGGCGGCCGGCACCCTCATGCGTGTGGTGGCGGAGGTGACCGACCGCGAGGTCCTCTCGCGTCTCGGTGCCCGCGGCATGGTGGCGATCACGCTGCCGCCCCTGGCGCTGGCGCAGGCGCTGCTCCTGAAGAGCCCGGTGGCGGGGTCGGCATGGCTGCCGCTGGTCTGGTGCAGTCTGGCCTACTACATGTTGCGCTTCCGGCTGTCGGAGAGCATCGTGGCGGCGCTGGCCGGCGCGGTGCTGGTGGTCCTGGCGGCACCGGCGGGGACCTCCTGGTGGTCAGCGCTGGTGGTCCTGGCGGCGGCGACCGGCTGCAGCCTGCTTCGGCCGTGGCTCTATGCCGAATTCTGGCCGGCCTACGCCTTTGTCAGCACCCTCTTCGCGGTGGTGGTTCCGGCGGTGTGCTGGCTCCTGGGTCTGGCCCACCCCGAGGCGACCCTGGGGGCCTATCTGGGGTCGGCGGCCCTGGCGCCGCTGGTCGGCGGCCTGACCTTCGCCGGCCTCGACGCCGTGCGCCGTCGCCTTGGCATTCGGATGGACTTCCCGGAGGAGGTCACGCTTCCCTACGACGCGTCGTTCCTGTACCGGCCTTACGTCACCCGTCGCGGCGGCCTGTGAGCGCCAGCACCCGGGGCCAGGAGCCACCATGGCGGCAAAGGACCTGCTGATCGGCATCGACCTGGGCACCACCGCCCTCAAGGTCGCGGCCTTCGACGGCGACAGCGGCCGCCTGCTCGCCACGGCCAGCCGTCGACTGCCGACGCGGGTCGCTGCCGATGGCACCCGCGAGCAGGACCTCGCTGACCTGCGCCGCAGCCTGGCGGCGGTCTTCAGCGACGTCCGCCAGGCGGTCGGCGACGCCGCCTGGTCGCGCGCCGCCGGCATCGGCCTGGCCGCCCAGGGCGGCAGCGGTGCGCTGTTTGATCGGCGCAGCGGTGCCCCCCAGACACCCCTGTACCTGTGGAATGACAGCCGTGCCGCGGCACTCCTCCCCGAGGTCGCGGCCGGACGCCCGGCGGCCTACTGGCGCGAGCTCTCACAGCGCCGCGGTCCCGGCATGGGCCTGGCACGGATGCTCTGGCTGCAGCGCCGCTGCCCCGGCGCCTTCGACGGCGACGCGGTCTACGCCGGCGCCGGCGAGGCCGCCTTCTTCATGATGACCGGGCAGTGGTGTCAGGATGCCTGCAATGCCCTGCAGATGGGCTGTTACAACGTCCTCGAGAATCGCCTCGACGAGGAGCCCCTGGCACTCCTGGGGCTCGGCCTGCGGCATGTGGCGCCCCTGCGTCAGGGCCACGGCCTGGCGGCGCTCGCGAGCGACGGTGCCGCCCTCCTCGGCCTGCCGGCCGGGCTGCCGGTGGCCGGGCCCTACATGGACCACGAGGCCGGCTACCTCTCGGCCGCCGGGGCCTTCCCGCGGCCCCTGCAGTGCTCACTGGGCACCGCCTGGGTGGGGAACTTCGTGGTGCCCACGCCGCGCTGCGGCTGGTCGCCGGTGCAGCTCGTGATCGCGGCGCCGCCGCCCGAGAACGGCAGCCTCGTGATCCAGCCCCTGCTCACCGGCAATGTCTCCTGGGACTGGTGTCTGCAGTGCTTTCTCGACCGCGATCACGGTGCCGCGCTGGGCAAGGCCGCGGCCCTGTTCGAGGCCGCGCTCCTGCCGCCGCCGGGGCTGGTCTGCCTGCCGTGGTTCACCCAGGGCAACCCCTGGCTGGCCGGCAGTGCCGGGGCCGGGGTCTTCGCCGGCGGCAGCGCGGGTGTGACCTGCGACGACATGGTGCGGGCCCTGGCCGCCGGGCTCTGCTGCGAGTTCTACCGCGTCTTCCGTGACCTGAAACGCACCGCCGCCGTCGATGGCGTCGTCCTCGGCGGCGGCGCCAGCAAGGGCGCCTTCTTCCGGACCCTCCTGGCCGGCCTCTTCGCGCCTCTGCCCGTGGTCCTGTGCGCCGACGAAGACACCGGCGGTGCCCGCGGCGCCCTGGTCGCCTTCTCCGAACGCGTCTGCCGCTCACAGACGACGCCGGTGCCGGCCCCCGCCGAGGCCGTCCGCACGGCCCTCTGTGAGTACTACGAGACCTACGCGCGCACCTTCGACGGGATCTACGGAGCCCACCCCGCCGGCGCGCCCTACCGCCTCACCTGACGGACGTCCCCACCTCGGCAGGGCCGATCCCGTGGGTTACCCGTATCGCGCCGGGCGGGTTGTGCATGGCGCGTCCCGACCGGTATCTTAGGCCGCGTCGTGGCGAGACCTGTCCGACCCCATGAGAAAGGACTCCGATCATGCGCACCGTGTCGACATGGGCCTGTACGGGGCTGGCCGTCGTGGCTCTGGGCGCCGCCGCTTCCGCTCAGGAACCCGGCAATCAGACCGGCCTGAAGGAGCATCCCTGCCTCCTGGTGAACGCCGCGGGCCTGCCGGCTCTGCGCGCCAAGGCCGCCGACGAGAGGAAGAACCGCTTCGGCTTCGTCCCGGCCGCCGTGTGGAAGGACATCCGCGGCAACGCCGACCGCCTGGCGGCCCTGCCGACATACGGCTACGCGGTGAGCATCCCGGGTGAGGGCGGTGTGATCCTCGAGGAGTGGTCCTACAGCCTCTCGGCGGAGACCCCGCCGCCGCATCCGCTCAGCCCGAACTACCCGCCCTGGACCGCCATGTTCCAGGAGCGTGCCGACTCCATCTCGACCCGCCTGGTCCACTTCAGCTTCGCCGCTCTGGTCACCGGCGAGGAGTCGTACTTCCTCAAGGCCCGCGAGATCGCCCTGGCTCTCTGTCAGTGGCGCGACTGGACCGACCGCAGCTACGGCGCCGGCCGCATCGAGGCCTGCCTCGACACCGGGCATTGCGCCTACAGCGTCGCGATGTTCTACGACTGGTGCTTCGACCGTCTCGACGCCGCGGAGCGTCAGCTCATCCGTACCGCCCTGATCGAGAAGGGCATCGTGCCCATCCTCGGCTACGTCGACCATTACCCGCCGGACACCAACGGCTATGCCGTGCTCCTGGCCGGGGCGACCCTGGCCAGCCTCGCCGTGCGGCCCGAGGACAGCCGCGCCGGGTCCTGGCTCCAGGAGTGCCTCGAGAAGATGGCCGTTTCGCTGGACCGCGGCGGCAAGGACGGCGGGGTCTTCGAGGGACCCGGCTACGGCACCTACCTCCTGGACTCCCTCGCCCTCGGCTTCGACGCCCTCACCTCAGCCCGGATCGAGCACGGCCTCTTCGACCACCCCTACCTGGCCACCATGCCGCGCTACTGCGTCGGCCTCCTGGCCCCGGATACCCTCCAGATCCCATGCTTCTCCGACGGCAGCCCGGCCATCGCGGTGCCGCGCCTGATGCGCATCCTGGCCCAGCGCGGCAGCACCGACGCCGCCTTCTACCTCGAGCAGATCGGCGCCCTCGGGGTCGACGGCATCTACGACTTCGTGCGTTTCGATGAGGCCAGCCTGCAGCCCCGCCCGCCGGCCTGGAACCCGTCCACGGTCTTCGTCGACATCGGCTACGCCTCCCTGCGCGACGGCTTCAGCGCCACCGCGCCGAGCCTCTTCTTCAAGTCCGGTCCGACGACCAATAACATCGGCCACAACCACTACGACCACAATGCCTTCGTCATCAGCTACGGACGCCAGTGGCTGGTCCCCGACCGCGGCTATCACAACTTCTACATCCCCGCCAAACGCAAGTTCTCTCTGGGCAGCATCGGCCACTGCACCGTGGTGATGGACATCGACGACGCCTGGATGGCCGACACCACGGTGCCCTCGCCAGGCCATGACCAGGTGCAGCGCGCCGGCGGGCGCATCACCGACTTCTTCGCGGGGCAGGCCTTCGACTACGTCCGCGGCGCCGCGGCCGCGGCGTACAACCCGAAGGACCGGACGGTCCTCGACCGTTTTGACCGCCAGATCGTCTACGTCAAGCCCTACGCCTTCATCCTGCGCGACGACCTGGCGGCGCCCGAGCCGCACGCCTACAGCTTCCTCCTCCACAGCGACGGCGTCGGCGACATCGAGGGCGCCGACACCGCCTGGCGGCTCCTGCGCACGAACGTCCAACTCCACACCCGCATTCAGTCCTCGGTGCCGGCCACGGCGCGGGTGCAGACCTACCCCGGTGCCGAGACCTATGGACCCTTCCTGCGCGTGGAGACCGCCCCGGTGAACCAGGCCGCCTTCCTGGCCATGCTCGTGCCGCAGCCCTACGCCAACCCGTCGTGGTTGCGCAACGGCGGCTTCGAGAAGGGCTTCTCCGGCTGGGTGCCGCGCGCCGGCGAGGACCTCCCCAACCACCGCCTCGAGGCCGGCGGCGTCCACGGCGGCCGCCAGTGCGCCGCCATCGATGGCAGCGGCTACTACTACAGCGAGCGCTTCAGCCTGCCGGTCGGCAGCCGTGTCGACGCCAGCGTCTGGATCCGCACCCTGGGGACCCCCGAGGGCAAGGGCGCGACGATGACCCTGTACTTCTGGCGGCAGGGCAAGGCCTTCGCCCAGGAGCGCGTAGGGCCCTTCCGCCATGACGACTGGCAGGAGCACCGCCTGGCCGCGACGGTGCCGGCGGACACCGACGAGATCTGCGTCGCCCTGGAGTACTTCGCAGCGGGTACGGGCTTCTTCGATGACGTGGTCGTGGCGAGCGACGCCCCGGTCGTGGCGGGCCTCGAGCCGCAGATCGCCATGGCGGGCGCCGAGAGCGCCACCCTGCGCCTGGGCGACGAGACGGTGGCGGTGCTCTGCTCGGTGCGCGGACAGCGCCGTCAGGCCGGCGATCTGGCCGCCGATGCCGAGATGGCCGTCGTCGTACTCGATGCCGGCGGTGAGCCGACGCGGGCCTTCCTGCACCAGGGCTCCTTCGTCACCTGGAAGGGCCGCGACCTCATGCGCCTCGACAGCCCCGGCAGCGCCGAGATCGTGCTGGCCGACGGTGTCCTCGCGGCGCAGGTCCGCACCGACACCACGCCGCACGCGGCCCTGCCCGCGGCGCCGGCGCTGAGCACGGCCCTGCGGGGCCGCAGCGCCAGCCTCAACGGCGCGCCGGCGGCACTGCAGGAACATGCCGGCGGCCTGCAGATCCGCCTCGCAGGAGAACCCAGCCGATGACGACCCCGGAGACCCTGCGGGCGACCTTCCACGACCCGCCGCGCGCCTGCGGCATGATGCCGCAGTGGTTCTGGAATGACGACCTCGACGAGAGCGAGCTCCTGCGCCAGCTCCACGAGTTCCACGCCAAGGGCTGCGGCGGCATCATGCCGCATCCGCGCGTCGGGCTGTCACGGCGCGTCGGCTACCTCACCTCGGAGTACTTCCGGCTGGTGCGCCGTGTCGTCGACGAGGCGGCACGCCTGGGGATGAAGGTCGTCCTTTACGACGAAGGGTCCTACCCATCCGGGTCGGCGCAGGGCCGCGTCGTGGCCGAGAATCCGGCCTGGGCCAACCGCGTGGTGGTGCCGTTGCGGCAGCGCCTGCAGGGACCCGCCCGGGGCTTCTGGCGCTCCAACACCAGCCGCTACCTCTGCGACCGCCTGGTGGCGGCCGTGGCCGGCCGCGAGACCGGCACCGACCAGATCGACCCGGACAGCCTCCGGGTGCTGCCCTCGCCCGACGGCGAGCTGGTGCCCTACGACCTGCCGGAGGGCCGCTGGATCCAGCGGCGCCACCATCCGCGGCGTCTTCCCCGAAGAGGATGACGAGCACGCCCTGGCGCCGGCGGCGGCTGACCTGCTCAGCCCCGAGGCCGTGGCCAGCTTCATCCGGCACACCCACGAGGGCTACCGCCAGGCCCTCGGCGAGCACCTCGGCCAGACGGTCACGGCCATCTTCGTCGACGAGCCCGGCCTCTGCGGCCGCGGCGCCCGCCGAGGAGGCGCCCAGGCGCGGCCCTACACAGCCGGCTTCCTCGACGACCTCCAGGCGCACTGGGATGACGACGTGCGGCGCTGGCTGCCGGCCCTCTGGCTGGACTGCGGGCCGCGCACGACCGCCTTCCGCCAGGCCTGGGAACGGGCCCTCCAGCAACGCCAGCGCCGCGTCTTCTACGCGCCGATCGCGGCCTGGTGCGAGGCCCATGGCATCGCCCTGACCGGCCACCCGCCGCGCAGCGACGAGTCGACTGCCCAGCGGCTCTTCCACTGGCCGGGACAGGACATGGTCTGGTGGTATGTCGCCCCCGGCAATGCCCAGGCCATGGGCGGCCGCGCCAACAGCGCCCTCGAGGGCGAGCACAGCACCGCGCCCAAGGGCGCCCACAGCATGGCCCTCCTCGACGGCCGGCGCTTCACCACCGTCGAGGTCCTCGGCGCCTACGGCTGGCACCTGACCCTCGATGCGGTCAAGTGGCTCCTCGATTGGCACCTCGTCCGCGGCATCAACCTGTTCTTCCCACATGCCTTCTTCTACTCGATCCGCGGCCGCCGCGCCTACGAGAGCGAGCCGGACCTCGGCGTGCACAACCCGTGGTGGCCGCACTGGGGCATCGTGGCCGACTATATCCGGCGGCTGTGCTGGCTGTTCACCGATGCCGACGAGGTCTGCGAGGCGGCCATCCTCTGCGACCCGGACCACCTCCCCTGGGCGGCCGCCAAGGCCCTCTACGAGGCCCAGGTGACCTTCCTCTATGTCAGCCCCGAGACGCTCTCGGAGGCGACGCTCGACGCCGCCGGCCACCTGCGTCTGGGCCGCGCCGGCATCGCGGTCTCGGTCCTCCTCGCCGATCCGTCGCCCCTGGCGGTCCCGCCTGGCACGGCGGCGCTGCTCGAGCGCTGGACTGCCGCCGGCGGCCGTGTGGTGCGCGAATGGACGCCGGAGTCGCTGCGGTCGCACCCGATGCCGTCCGACGGGGCCATGCCGCGCTGGGATGGCCCGCCGAGTCTGCGCGTGCGCCTCTGCCGCCGCCAGGGTGCCCTGGTCGCTCTCCTCGTCAACGAGGGCGAGGACGCCATCGACGGCGTCCTGCGCCTGTCGGGTCGCCGCCGGATCGAGCTCTGGGACCCGCTCAGCGGCGCCAGCCGCGCCGCCGCGACCCAGGCGGCCGAGGCAGTGACCCGGGTACCCCTCCACCTGGAGCGCCGCCAGGGCGTCGTCCTGGTCTGCCACGACCCGGGTGCCGCCGTGGACGCCCCGCTGCCGGCGGCGAGCGAGGCCCTTCCGGGGCCGGTGCTGCTCGAGGTGGCGGGCCTCTGGGAGACATGCGACGAGTCCGGCCGCGACCTGGCTCTGCCGGCGCCCGGGGACTGGTCGCACTGCCCCGGCCGGGAGCTCTTCTCCGGCACCGTCCTCTACCGCCGGCGCCTGATGCTCACGGCAGAGCAGGCCGCGGAGGCGGCCTTCCTTGACCTCGGCGCCGTTGGCGACATCGCCAGCGTCAGGCTCAACGGCAAAGCCCTCGGCGTCTGCGCCTGGGCGCCGTACCGCCTGCCGACGAGTCAGCTCCTGCGCGCCGGCGAGAATCACCTCGAGGTCAGCGTCACCAACACCCGCGCCAACGCCGCCTACGGCCGTCAACTGCCGTCGGGGCTCATCGGGCCGGTGCGGCTCCTGGCGGCTCTTCCGCCGCAGGCCGCTGCCTGCCAACGGCAGAGGAATCGGTAGGAGGGAGACAGCCGGCTCTGCCGAGATCCCCCGGTGGTGTCTACGGCCGCCTTCCGCGTGCGTCGCGCCTGGCGTTGGCGCGGGGGCGGCCGCACCTTACGCGCCGGGGTTGGCGGGGGCGGCAGAGGGTGCGGCGTCAGCCGGCCCGGGTGGCACGCTGACCGCCGGCGGCACTGCCGGCGGCTTCGGCAGGGGCTCCAGCGACCGCGCCCCCCAGTCGTGGAGGAGGCTGTAGCCGACGGCCAGGAGCGTCGGCCCGAGGAAGAAGCCGATGAAGCCGAAGGCCAGCACGCCGCCCATCACCCCGAGCAGCGTCAGGGCGAAGGACTGCTTGGTGCCGCGGCTGATCAGGTAGGGCCGCAGGACGTTGTCCACGCCGCTGATGCCCAGCACACCCCAGGCGACCATGAACACGGCCCAGCCGAAGTCCTGCGTCAGGTAGAGCCAGATCGCGGCCGGTATCCAGACCATCGGCGGGCCGACCGGCACCACCGACATGAAGAAGGTCACCAGGCCGAGAAGCAGGGGCGACGGCACCCCGGCGATCCAGAAGCCGACCGCCGCCATGGCGCCCTGGCCGAGGGCGGTGCCGAGCACGCCGTAGACCACGCCGCGGACCGTACGGCCCACCACCTCCACCAAGTGCTTGGTGCGATCGCCGGCGAGGCGTCGGACGGTCTGAGTGAGGGTCCCGACCACCGCCTTGCCATCACGGTAGAAGAAGTAGGATATCAGCACGCTGAGGCTGAGCTGCAGGACGCCGTGGCCGATGTCGACGCCGCGCTTCAGGAGCCATGCCTGGGAGGTGGCCGCGGCCTCGCGCAGGAAGACCGCGGTCTGATCGGGGTCGTCCAGGAGCGCCTGCCAGCGCCGTGTCAGGAGGTCGCCGACCACGGGGACGTCGGGGAGCCACGGGAGGGGCGGCGGCAGGCCATCCCGGATGACCTCCGTGATCGCCTTGACGATCGGCGCGAGGTTACTGGCCAGGCTCATCCCTACGATGGCGAAGGGCACCACCATCACCAGGCAGACCAGGACCGTCATCAGAATCGCCGCCAGACGCGGCCGGTGGCCAAGAAGGAGGCCGATCCTGATGTAGAGCGGCCAGGTGCAGTAACACATGATCGCGGCCCAGAGCAGGGCCGTGATGAAAGGCCGCAACACGACGAAACAGCCGATGATCAGGAGGCCGAGCGCGGCCATGGTGACCACCTGCTCGAGGCGGCGAGACAGGCGGATCTGGTCTAGTATGGGCCGTGCGGTCATGGCGACGATGCTCGGTTTGCTGGCGCTGCGGCGGTCCGGGCCTACGGGCGGCCCTCGACGCGATCCGCAAAGTGCTCGGTCTGCCGCTGGAAGCGCCCCAGGGCGTAGCGCGACAGGACGTAGATGCAGAGCATCGGCCCAACGACGTAGCACAGCCCGACCGCCAGGAGGAAGGCGCCGCCCACCAGAGCCCGGTCGACCGGGTCCTGCAGGAGGCCCTGGCCAATCAGGACAACCCCCACCGGCAGAATGACAAAGCCGGCCCCGACCATGCCGAGAAGGGTCAGCAGACCCCAGTAGCAGGCGAAGCCGGTGCGGGCGCCGCCGGCGACCCTGCGCAGGCCGTCAGCGGCGACGACGCGACCATGCTGGACTGTCGACAGGCCGCCGACCAGTCGACTCGCCAACGCGATCACCCCTGGAAGGCGGCCCCATAGCGACCTGGCCATGATGGGTAGTTACCTCAGTCGTGGCGATGGGCAACCAGCAGACCGAGCACGAGGCCGGCCAGGGCCCCGACGGCCGCCGCGCCGACGATGTACTGGTAAGGCTTCTCGTGGACCTTCTCGTCGACCTGCGTGCCGACCTGACGGCAGGTCTGCGCGACGCGCGACTCATTCAGGGCACGCTTCAGGTCGTCGATCTTGCCGATCAGGGCCTTGCGGCTCTCTTGAGCCTCCTGAGCCGTGACTTCCGCAGCCGCTTCGAGAGTATCCGACATGGTCACTCATCTCCCTGCTTGCGACCGGATTCACCACGAACCCGCCGCCTGTGGCTATGGACACGCCGGTCGGTACGGAGTTGCGCCAACGCGGACTCAGCCGTAGAGCTGCTTGAGCAGGTCGTCGTCGGCCGGGCGGCGACGGCGGCTCGTGCCGGCGGCCTTGGCGCCGCCGGAGAGGGCCGGGCCGCTCGGGCCACCGGAGAGGGCCGGGCCACTCGGACCGCCACGCAGGGCCGGGCCGCTCGGGCCGCCGGAGAGGGCCGGGCCACTCGGACCGCCGCGCAAGGCCGGGCCGCTCGGACCCGCCCCCGGCGCGCCGGCCACACGGCGACGACGACGCGGGTCGTCGCCGGTATCGAGGAAGCCGCTCAGGGAGTCTTTCTTGCGTCTGTCACTCGGCATCGGAGATCTCCAGAGTTCGCCTGTCTCGATCACGACGGCCCCGGCCGGCCGACAGACAGGGGCCGCCGCAGGGCATCCGGCGCATAATATCCGCCGTTCTGGTGGGTATTCCAGACAAAACCAAAATAGCTCAGGTAGTCGCCCATGACCGCCTCGATGCTGTAGAGCCGACAGGCGCGCCCGCGAATCGGTGCGGGCGCCAGGCCGGCCGACCGATGCACGGCGGCGACAAACTCGGCCAGGGTCCGGCAGCGGAATCCCGAGAGGCCCTCCTCGACCGTCTCGGCAAAGGCGCCCCAGTCAGTGGTGACCACCGGGACACCGCACATCTGCGCCTCGATGGCGACGTAGCCGAAGGGCTCGACGTAGAGGGTCGGCATCAGCACCAGGCGCGCCCGCGACAGGAGCGCGGTCTTGGCCGCGCCCCAGACGCCGTCGTGGACCGCCCGCAGCGGCACCCCGGCACGTTCGCAGACCTCGCGGGCGATGCCGATGCCCTTGTCCGCGGCCTCACGGCCGAGGAAGAGGGCGTAGTCGTCGCGCTCGGGGCTGACCTGGTAGGCCTCGGCGTCGACGAAGTGGGGTATGACCGTATCGAACCACTTGTAGTCCTGGATCCGCGGCGCCGGGTTGGCATAGAGGACATGCTGGTGGGCATAGGAGGGGAAGACGCGGTACGGCGCCCAGCAGTGGTCGTAGCCGACCATGGCCTCGACGACGGGCCAGGGGCCGCAGTCCACGTCGCTGTGCGCCGCGCCGTAGAGCGCCAGCACGACCTGCGGCCTGAGGGACGGGTCAAGATGCGCCTGGAGTGCCTCCTGCAGACGACGGGTGTACTCCCGATGCCAGGCGTTGCGGTAGGCCCAGCGCCGGCGCGTCCGGCCCAGCGACACGAAGCACCCGCCGGACGGCAGGACGGAGCCTTCCATACCGTAGTAGGTATAGGGCACTCCGGCCCGCGACAGGAGCAGGCAGAGGTTGTGCGCGTTGAAGACCTGGGCATCCGCCGGTGCCGCCTCGATCCTTAGCGGCAGCGTCGGGTGGCCGAGGACATGCACGTGGGCCATGCCCTGAGATGGAGCGCTTGCTGACACCATGCCGATACCCTAACCCCGCGGCGCCACTCCGTCGTGACGCCCTCCGGCGTTTCTCCTTCGAAAGGGGCCGCCGCCGGCGACTGCCCACCCCCGACCGAGCCGCCCTGGCGGGACAGCCGCATCGGGCCGGCCTCACGGGGGCACCGGCGCCTCCAGGCGCAGGAGTGTCAGCATCGACGGCTCCGGCAGGGGCGGTTCGCGTGGCCGGTCGCGGTTGGGTCCCAGCGACTCCCAGCGCAGGACGTAGCGCACGCCCGGCGCACCGGCGCCGCCGCTGTCGGCGGCCTGACGCACCCGCATCCCGGGAAAGGCCGACGTCACCGCGCCGGTGCCGGCACGGCGCAGCCGCGGCGCCGGTGCCGGCCCGATCGGCCGGAGGCTGTCCGGGTCCAGGAGCCAGGTCCCGGCCTGGTCTGGCCGGCCGTAGTCCAGGAGCAGCCGGCCGTCGTCGTCGGTGCGGACAGCGCCGACGCGCACCTCGAAGGCGATGGACCCGCCGCCGCCGAAGTCCCAGCGATAGCCATCCCAGTCGCTGATCTGCACCACCCGCCACTGCGTCTCCTCGAAGCGCGCGCCGTAGATCTGGGTGTTCCCGGCGGCGTCATAGCGGTGGTAGGTGACCACCGGCCGGCCGCGCGGGTCGAAGCCCAGGCGGCAGTTCCCGTTGATCAGGCCGCAGCCGGCCGGCACGGCTTCGACGATATCGACCGTCTGCAGGGTCATCGGGACGGGTATCGGCCGGCCATCGGCGCGTTCCCAGTGCACCAGGTCCGGGCTGCGGGCGTAGGATGGGTCGTGGTTGGTGGCGGCGTCGGGCGTGTCGCGCCAGACGCCGACCATGTGGAAGCGCCCATCCGGCCCCGCCGCCGGCATGGAGAAGTAGCCATTCATCCGGCCCTGGCCACCCAGGAGCGGCCCGTTGAGCAGGGCCTGCCAGGTCCGCGTGGTCGGGTCATAGCGGTTGTAGTAGTCGTCGCCGCGGCCGCTGCTGCCCAGGCGGTAGCGGAAGATCAGGGCGCCGGCGGGTCCGGCCATGAAGTGCGGGTAGGTGACCCGCTGTTCGAGGTCGGCCGACACCATCACCGGCACGCGTTCCAGGCTGGTGACGTCACCGGCCGCGGTGGTACGGAAGTACACCAGGGGCGAGGCATGCATGTTGCCACAGACGTGCAGATGGCCGGTGCTGTCCATGGCCATGACCACGCCGTTGTGGCTGTCCCAGCCCAGGTGCGGCGGCAGCTTCTTCAGCGTCCAGGCGGACTGATCCAGGCGGCGGTGCGCCACCGTCATCTGGCGCTGGGCGTCGTAGTAGGCGACGAACTGGTCCGGCGGGCTGGTCAGGAGGGCGAAGCCGACAGAGTGGCCGGCCCACACCGGCTCGATCTCCAGAGTCTCGATGAGGCGTTCCTTGATCACGGGGGCCTCCGGCGCCGCCGGCTGCGCCGTGGCGCCCAGCAGCCCCGCCAGCACGGTAGCGATGAGTTGGCGACGATGGCGGCGGCGGTTCATCGGTTGACGATGTCTCCGAGTTGCGGTGATGGCCCCCCGCGGCGGTCAGGGCGGCGGGACCGCCGGCCTGGCGCTCCCGCCGGGCCGGGCACGGCAGCCTGGCGCGGTCCGTTCGGCCCTCACCAGCGCGAGTACCGCCGTGAACGCCGGCCGACCAGGTCGATGCGTTCGACATCGTCGCTCGGCAGCTCGCTCAGGAAGCGGCTTGGCACCCGCGTTGAGGCGCGGTCCCAGAGGAAGCGGTCCTCGGCGTGGAGGAGGGCCACGGCGCGGCGCGCCCTCGTGATGCCGACATAGAGCAGCCGCCGCTCTTCCTCGACGTCGCGATCGGAGCCGTGGTCGATGACGTTCTGATGCGGCATGTAGCCTTCCTCGACCCCGACGATGAAGACGTAGGGGAATTCGAGGCCCTTGCAGGCGTGCAGGGTCATGAGCGAGAGGACATCGCTGTCGGGGTCATGGCTGTCGACATCGGCCACCAGCGCGACCTCCTCGAGGAAGGCCTCGAGGGCGGCATCGGGGTGCTCGTGTTCGAACTCGCGGGCGCGGTCGATCATCGCCGCGATGTTCTCCTGGCGGTCGAGTGCCAGGGGGTCGCGGCCTTGGCGCTCGGCCAGGTGCGGCAGGATCCCGGAGTGCTCGACGACGGCCGCCACGCAGTCGCCCACCGGGCTGCGCGGCAGGTCGCGCAGCTCGCGGCACCAGGCTGCGAAGGCCGCCAGGCGGGCGTTGCAGCGGCCGCGGAAGCGCGTCGGGAAGGCGGGGTCAGCCAGGAGATCCAGGACCGCCACGCCGTCGTCGGCACTCTGTCGCACCACCGCCTCGACCGTCTTCGGTCCCACTCCCGTCGGGCGGCACCCCACCACACGCTGCAGCGCCACCGCGTCGCGCGGGTTCACCATGAGCTGCAGGTGTGCCAGGAGGTCCTTGATCTCCTGACGGTGGTAGAAGCGCGTGCCGCCGATCAGTTGGTAGGGCACCCCCGCGCTCATGAGGCGCTCCTCGAGGGGGCGCGACTGGGCATTGGTTCGGTAGAAGACGGCCATCTGGCGCAGCCGCACGCCCTCGAGGCGGAGGGCCTGCACTCGCTGCGCCACCCAGTCGGCCTCGTCGCGGTCGGTGGCGGTGTGGATCACCTGCGTTGGCACGCCCGAGTCGTTCTCGGTGAACAGCTCCTTGTCGATGCGCTCGGTGTTGAAGCGTATCAGCTCGTTGGCGGCGTTGAGGATGAGCTGGGTCGAGCGGTAGTTCTGCTCGAGGCGGATCAGCGTGGCCTTCGGGAAGTCCTTCTGGAACTCCATGATGTTACGGTACTCGGCACCGCGCCACGAGTAGATGCTCTGGTCCGGATCGCCGGTGGCATGGACATTCTGCTCCGGGCCGGTCAGCAGCCGCATGAGGAGGTACTGCAGGTGGTTGGTGTCCTGGTACTCGTCGACCAGGATGTAGCGGAAGCGGCTGTGGTAGACATCACGGCGGGCCGGGTGCTCCTGGAGCAGCCGGACGGAGAGCAGGAGCAGGTCGTCGAAGTCGACGGCATTCAGTTCGCGCAGGCGCCGCTCGTAGTCGCGGTAGAGCCCGACGACCTGGCGGCTCTGCCAGTCCGGGTCGGCCTCGAGGCCATCCGGGTCCACCCCGGCGCACTTCGCCCGCGACAGGCGGGCCCGCACCGCCGACGGCGTCAGCTCATGCGGATTCACGCCGGCCTCTTTCATGCACAGCTTGATGATGCTGAGCTGGTCGTCATCGTCGTAGATGGTGAACTGACCGGTGCGGCCATCGCCGAGGACCTCGATGTCGCGACGCAGGAAGCGGGCGCAGGCCGAGTGGAAGGTCCCCACCCACGGGGGGCGCTCGCCGGTCAGGCTCTGCACGCGTTCGACCATCTCGCGGGCGGCCTTGTTGGTGAAGGTCATCGCCAGGATCTGGTTCGGCCAGACGCCGCGCTGAATCAGGTGCGCGATGCGCCGCGTTACCACCCGGGTCTTGCCGGAGCCGGCGCCGGCGACGACCAGGAGGGGGCCCTCCATGTGGGTCACGGCGGCGCGCTGCGCCTCGGTGAGCTGGTCGAGGATGTCGGACATGGGCGTGCCGCCTGGCCTCCGTACTGCGATCCGTCAGGAGCCTGCTTTCCTGACGATCTCCCGGCCACTGCTCTCTGACCTCTGCCCTCTGACCTCCGGCCTCCGCCCCCGTGGGCCGCGCCGGGGGGCGTATCCGGTAATGTAGCTCAGGTCAGGTCGAGCTTCGACATGTCCAGCGGTGCGTCCATGGGCGCGAAACGCAAGCTCCACCGCGCCTCGCCCTCGGCAAAGTCGAGGGCGCAGCGCACCACCAGGGCGGCGTCGCGGGCGTCCTTGCTGATCCAGGCACCCCGCGGCGATGCCACCCGCAGCCGACGCGGCACATGCATGAAGACACTGCCGCGCTGCCCCGCCGGCCGCAGCGCCCGGCCGCTGAAGCTCAGGGTGGCGGCGTCCCAGGCCGCCTCGGCGATCTCCATCTCACCCATGAGGACATGCATGTCCGTACCCAGCACCTGCGGGCGGTCCTCGTCGCGGACCAGGCGGTAGACGCGCACCGCGTGCGGCGGCACGGCGGCCTCAAGGCGGCCCTGGACGCGCCCGACATAGCGCTCGTCCCAGAACTCCCAGGCCAGGTAGGTGGCGGCCGGATCGAGGCCGAGGCGCGCCAGACTGACCGACTCCGTCAGCAGGCCCGGGCCGAAGTTGTACACCGCCACCACGTCGAAGCGGCCCCAGGCACACGCCACGGCGCGATGGAAGACCCGCGGGCAGTCGGGATGGACGTGATCGAAGAGGTCCACCGGCACCGCCACCGACCGTGGCCGCGGCAGGGTCTTGGTGATCAGCGCCAGGCGTTCCGGGTCGATGCGGTCGATGTCGTCGCCGAGCATCGTCGGGCCGCCGCTGAGGGCGTGGATGGTGGCGTGGACCTGCGCATCGCTGATGGG
>JAGVUW010000651.1 GCA_019136035.1 Verrucomicrobiota bacterium
ATGTGCAGAGAGGGCATCGGCGACGGCCTTTCCATAGAGAGTCCTCGGGCTGTCTCCAGTATAGCCAGAGGGGGCGCGCGGTGTCAAGCGTACCAAGCGCCAGGTCGCCCGAGCGGCGGAGTGCCGCCGGCGCCGGCCCTCCCTGTCGTGATCTTTGTCGTCATCGTTGTCGTTCCGGGAACCGTGGAGGGGGAGGACAAAGATCAGGACAGGGATGACGACTATGAGCGGAGGGCCGGTCGACTGCCTCGTTGTCATGCTCCTTGTCGTCATCGTTGTCGTTCCGGGAACCGTGGAGGGAAGGACAAAGATCAGGACAGGGATGACGACTATGAGCGTGTGGAGGGGCTATGGTGAGAGATCGCGTCACGACGCGATCGTCCGTAGCAGCGTGTGGAGGGCGCATGGACACGATCTCTGCCAGTCGGTCACGGCGATGGCGGGTCCGCCTCGGTGTGATCGCGGCCTTCGTCCTGTACGGCCTGGTGTCGCTGGGGCTGCCGGCGCTCTTCGGGTGGCCATGGCGGCTGCCGATGCCGGGTCTCGCGGGGCTGCTGGCGGGGCTGCCGCTGGTCCTTGCCGGGATGGCCCTGCAGCGCCTGTCATGGCGGGCCCTGGGCGGCGCCCGGGCGCTCGGCGGGGAGCTCTTCCGGGACGGCTCTGAGAGCCGCCTGATCTGCAACGGCGTCTACGGCCGCATCCGCCACCCGCTGTACGTGGCGGCGATGGCGCTGCTGGTCGGCCTGACCCTGCTCGTGAGGCTGACGCCCCTGGCGGTCCTGTCGGCGCTGTTCCTGGTGCACTTCGTGGTGGTCGCAGCCGGCGAGGAGCGCGAGCTCCGGCGGCGTTTCGGGGCCGCCTACGACGCCTACCGCGCGCGGGTCCCGGCGGTCCTGCCCCGCCGCAGCCGGCGGCGCTGACGGCGCTTGACAGGGGCGACCGGCGACGGTAGCCTGAGTGCCGCGGCGAGGCGCCGCGTCGGCGGCCCCCTCCACGCGGCGCCGCACGAGTCCACACACCGGAGCACGGCAGGCCATGCGCTACCTCTACCTGGCACTGATCATCCTTCTGACGGCGCTGGTGCTCGTGTTCACCGGCCAGAACCTGTCGCAGGTCACGGTGCGGCTGCTCTCGATGCGGGCGACGCTGCCGCTGGCGCTCCTGGTGATCGTCGTCTACATCCTCGGGATGTTCACCGGCAGCTCGCTCCTGATGCTGGTGCGGACCTGGCTGCGCCGGAGCCGCGCCGCCAGGTAGGCGTCGTCGCGGCCGGCGTCCGCCGCATCGGCGCCCGCCGTGTGGAGGCGGGATCGGTCAGCGGCCCGCCTGGCCGGCACGGGCCTCACGGCGGGCCGCGTCGGCAGCCCGGGCGACGCGGCGCAGGCCCTCCTCCCAGGCCTCCGGGTGCAGCCGGCTGAAGGCCAGGCCGACGCCGTCGGCGGTGGACTGGTCCAGGCTGTACGACTCGCCCGGCACCACCCCGACGCCCTCGCGGATGCAGTGCCGCCCGAAGAGGCCGCCGGGGACCGCCTCCGGCAGACGGGCCCACAGGCTCGGGCCGCCGCGGCCCGGCGTCAGGCTGAAGCCCGCCGGCGCCAGGATGGCCTCTGCCGCGGCCGTGGCCCGGGCGAAGAGGTCGCGGTAGTACGGCTCGATCAGGGTCAGGTGGCGGCGCATGTGGCCCTCGGAGATGAACCGGCAGAGGACGCGCTGGAAGAACCCCGAGGTCAGGAGGTCGGCCTCCTCCTTGGCGCGCTTGAGGGTATTGGCGAGCTCGCGGGGCGCCAGGCAGTACCCCAGGCGGAAGCCCGGCATGAGGATCATCGAGAAGCTGCGCACGTAGACCACATTCCGGCAGGCCGGGGCGCAGGCGGCCAGGGCCCGCGGCCGCCCGTGGCCGAAGTCGACCCCGCTCAGGGCGTCGTCTTCCACCAGCACGACGCCACGCGCGGCACAGAGCTCCGCCACCCGACGCTTGCACTCGACCGACCAGCAGAGGCCCGTCGGGTTGTGGTATACCGGCAGGCTGTACACCAGCCGCACCGGACGCATGTCCAGGACCTGCGCCAGGCGCTCCGGATCCGGGCCGTCCGGACCGACATCCACCGCCTCAACACGCGCGCCGGACTGCTGCAGCAGACGCAGCACACCCGGGTAGGTCGGACGCTCCACCACCACCCAGTCGCCACGCTGAAGATGTGCCCGGAACAGCAGACTCAGCGCCTGCTGCGCCCCGCTGAACACCACCAGGTCCCGACCCGACAGCCCAAAACCAGACTCCACCAGATCGCCGCTCAGGACCTCCTTCAGATCGCGGTCGCCGCCCGGGTCGCCGTAGGCAAAGGCCTCGCCCCCTTCGTCATCCAGAATCCGATCCATGATCTGACGAATCACGTCGGCCGGAAACAGCGCCGCCGGCGGCTCGCGGCGGTCCAGGGATATGTGAGCCGCCTGACCCGCCGGCGCGGCCGCCGCCGGACGACTGCCCGCCACGTACGTGCCGCTGCCAACCCGCGAGGCCGCCAGGCCGCGGCTGCGCAAACGCTGGAAGGCCTGCTGGACCGTCACCGGCGTCGTCGCGAGCGCCGACGCCAACGACCGCGCCGAGGGCAGACGCACCCCCGGACCCAGCGCCCCGTCGCGAATCGCGCGCTCGAGCTGGTCCGCCAACTGCACATACAGCGGGCGGGGGTCATCGCGCTCTAAGTGGTATAGTTCGCTTAAGTCGCAGCGGGGGATGTTTGGCTTACGTGGCATAGTCCACTATAGTCCATGGTATCGACCGTGACCAGAATGAACGTCATCGCATCCCGTTGGGCGTCGTGGGGCGTCTTGCCGGGAGCAGTATGGAGGCACCATAGCCATGACCAGCGATCGGTACCAGTTGAATGTCCAGCTCGCGCAGATGCTCAAGGGCGGCGTGATCATGGACGTGACGAACGTCGAGCAGGCCCAGATTGCGCAGGAGGCCGGTGCGGTGGCGGTGATGGCGCTGGAGCGCGTGCCCTCGGAGATCCGGGCGCAGGGCGGCGTAGCGCGCATGTCGGCGCCGGAGATGATCCAGGCGATCAAGGCGGCGGTGACGATCCCGGTGATGGCCAAGGCGCGCATCGGCCACTGGGTCGAGGCGCAGCTCCTCGAGGCGTTGGGCATCGACTACATCGACGAGAGCGAAGTGCTGACCCCGGCCGACGACGAGTGCCACATCGACAAGCACGCCTTCCGCATCCCCTTCGTCTGCGGCGCCC
>JAGVUW010000071.1 GCA_019136035.1 Verrucomicrobiota bacterium
GAGCACCGCCTCTGGGGCTGCGCCTACACGGCCATCGGCGGGTTCTTCCCGAAAGAGGAGTGGAGCCTGGCCCTGTGGCAGGGCTTCGTCGAGCGCTACAACGCCCTGGCCCGGAAGTTCCAGGGCAGCGGCCTGAGCCTGGGCTACCACAACCACAGCCACGAGCTCTCGCCGGCGGGCGGGGTACGGCCGCTGGATCTGCTCATCGAACGCCTCGACCGCTCGATCTGGATGGAGATCGACACCTACTGGATCGCCCATGGCGGCAGCGACCCGGCGGCCGCCATCGATCGCGTCGCCGGTCGCATCCCCTGCGTGCATTTCAAGGACATGACGATCACGCCGAAACGCGAGCAGAAGATGACCGAAATCGGCGATGGCAACCTGAACTGGCCGCGGATCATTGAGGCCTGCCGTCGCGCCGGCGTCATCTGGTACCTGGTCGAGCGCGACTCCGGCGACCTCAATCCCTTCGACAGCCTGCAGCGCAGCCTCGAGAACATGCGCGGCCGCCTTGGCCTCTGACGGTTACACGGGGCCGCGGTCACGGCCCGGCCCCTGCAACGCGGAGGAGCACCATGCCGACTCAGGACCGTTCCGTCCGCCACAGCGTCTGTCTGAACCACCCCGACCGGCCGGCGGCACAGCGCTGCACGGTCTGCTTCAAGCCGCTCTGCGCTGAGTGCGGCCGGCCGGATGCGGCGGGGAATGTGTTCTGCTCCGACGCCTGTGCGTCGAACTTCGAGCGCACCCGCGGCAGCATCGACGCCTGGGACGCCGCCCGGCGCCGCGAGCGCTCCCGGCGCCGTCGCCGTCGGCTGGTCATGCTGGTGATCCTGGTCGTGGTGGCGGCGGCGGCCTACCGCTACGCCACCCGCCATCCGGACCGCGTCAAGGCGCTCCGCCAGAAGACTGGCGAGGCGGTCGACGCGGTCAAGGGCGCCGCCGGCGCCCGCGACCGATAGGCCGGCCAGGGCGCGTCCCGGTGCTCCACGCGGGCTGGTGCCCGCCGTCCTGGGGCCTTCGCGGACCGCCCAGGCGGCCGGCGGCCTCGGCAAGCGCCCGGACTCGCATGGGACATCGCGATCCGGCGCGGCCGCGGCCTCCGGGTCAGAGTGCGCGTTGACGCAGAAGCGCGCCGTGGCTTTGGCCCGGCGCGGCCACGGACGCCGCCGCGGCCGCCTTTTCGTGGCAGCGGCTTGACGCTGAACTATAGTGAGCGACCAGTCGCCGGCGCGGGGGCATAGTCCCCGGACGCCGGTGCGATCCGCGAGGCGCGTTAGGCGAGGAGAGCGTGCATGCACTGGATCGACTGGCTCCTGACGATCGTCCCGATTGTCACCATCGTCTACATCGGCTGGGCCATGCAGAAACACATGCAGGGCGTCGCCGACTTTCTCGCCGCCGGCCGCGTGGCCGGGCGCTACCTGGTTTCTGTCGCCGGCATGATGGATTGCGGTATCATCTCCATCGTCGCGATCTTCGAGAAGTTCTACAGGTCCGGAGCCGCCATCGACTTCTGGGGGCGTATTGCCACCCCGGTCGGCCTGGTGATGACCCTGACCGGCTTCGTCACCTACCGCTTCCGCGAGACGCGCGCCATGACCATGGCGCAGTTCTTCGAGATGCGCTACTCGCGGAACTTCCGCGTCTTTGCCGGCATTATCACCTATCTATCCGGAGTCCTCAACTACGCCCTCTTCCCCGCCGTCAGCGCCCGTTTCCTCCTCTACTTCTGCGGCCTGCCCGACACCTGGTCGCTCTTCGGTCTGCAGGTCTCGACCTATGCCACCATCATGGCCGTATTCCTCTCGGCCGCGGTCGCCATCGTCTGGTTCGGAGGTCAGCTCACGGCCATGGTGACGGACTGCGTCCAGGGCCTCTTCAGCTACGTCGGTTACCTCATTATCGTCGTGGCGATCATGCTGATCTTCTCCACCCAGCAGTTCGGCGAGGCCATGATGAACCGTCCGCCCGGGGAGTCGTTCCTCAATCCCTTCGATACCGAGAAGCTGACCGAGTTTAACATCTTCTACGTCATGATCGGCATCATGAGCAGCATCTACAGCCGCAATGCCTGGCTCGGATCCCAGGCGTACATGTGCAGCGCGGCTTCGGCCCACGAGCAGAAGATGGGCGGTGTCCTCAGCACGTGGCGTGGCGGTTACACCGGCATCATGATCAGCCTTCTGGCCGTCGCCGGTTTCACCTTCATGAACCACCCCGACTTCGGCGCGGGCTCCGCCGCGGTTCAGGCCGAGCTGGCGGAGCGCATCAACTGCGCCACCCCCGCCGCCACCGCCACCCTCCGCGAACAGATGACGGTGCCCATGGCCATGCGGCACTTCCTCCCCACTGGGGTCATGGGGTTGTTCGCGTCATTGGCCATCATCATGTGGGTCAGCACCGACCAGACCTACCTGCATTCGTGGGGGAGCATCTTCATTCAGGATATCGTCCTGCCCCTGCGCCGGAAGCCCTTCACTCCGCACCAGCAGATCCGTGCCCTGCGGCTCTCCATCCTGGCCGTGGCCATCTTCGGCTTCCTCTTCAGCCTCTTCTTTGCCCAGACCACGTACATCCTCATGTTCTTCGCCCTGACGGGCACCATCTGGCTTGGCGGCGCGGGCTCCGTCATCCTGGGCGGGCTGTACTGGCGCAAGGGCACCACGGCCGGCGCCTATGGGGCCCTCATCACCGGCTCGTCCCTCGGCGTCGGCGGCTTCGTCGCGCAGCAGTACTGGGGTAAGGCATTCTACCCCTGGCTCACGACGAACGCGCCGAATTTCTTCGCCTCCATGAAGACGTCGCTCGAGACCCTTGGCGATATCCTTCCTTGTGTCGCCTGGAAGGTGGGGCCGAACCGCTTCCCCCTCTCCGGCCAGGAGATCTACTTCCTCACCATGCTCCTCGCCATCGCCGCCTACGTCGGGATCTCGCTGCTCACCTGCCGCGAAGACTTCAACCTGGAACGCCTGCTGCACCGTGGCCAGTATGCCCGCGCCGAAGACCAGGTGGCCGTCCGGAATGTCGTGCCCGGCAAGAAGCGCAGTCCGCTGATGGTGCTGATGGGCATCGACGAGCACTTCACCCTCGGCGACAAGATCCTGGCCTGGTCCGTCTTCCTCTGGTCCATGCTGCACTTCGCGATCTTCCTGATTGTCATCGTCTGGAATGTCTTCTTCACGCCCTGGTCGACCCGCGCCTGGTTCCTCTGGTGGAAGTACTACACCCTCTGGCTCGG
>JAGVUW010000696.1 GCA_019136035.1 Verrucomicrobiota bacterium
TCCATGCACTCGCGGCCGATGCACGGCTGGGTGTTGAAGCAGTCGAAGAAGAAGCCGTCGACGTCGTAACGCTCGAGGACCTCGCGGGCCATGCCGATGACGTGCTCGGCGTAGCCGGTGTGGTAGCACATCTGGCGGAAGAAGGATTGTCCGAAGGGCTCGGTGTAGCTGCGGCCATCGGCGCGCAGCACGCACCACTCGCGGTGCCGGTAGGCCTCCTCGTGGCTCAGGCCGACGTTGATGTAGGCGCTGATGGCGATGCCCTTGGCATGGCAGGCCTTGACCAGATCGCCGAAGAGGTCGCCCTGGAGCGACGGGTGCGGTATGCCAAGGCGGGTCGGGTAGTAGGCCGTGCCCAGATTGCAGCGCGCCGGGAAGACGACGTAGTCGGCGCCGCACTCCTGGAACCAGTCGGTGATGGCCGCCATGTCGAAGGCCCGGCCGACATCCGGGTTGGCCGGCATGGTGTGGAAATCGAAGAAGAGCGCCCACTTCGGGATGTGCATGGCTCTGGACTCTCCGGCTGGAACCGCGATCAAGGACGACCCCCACACTCTAGGAGCCTGTCGGACTTCGCAACCCCGCGCCGCTTCAGCGGCGCGGGGTTGCGAGGTCCGACATTCTCCTGTGTTGATTGCCTGAATGTACGGCTGGCGCCGCATTCCGGCAATCGGGACCGTTGAAGCGTTTAGATAGAAGCTATCGGGATCTTCGGGTCACGGCGCATTGAGCGGGCCACGTACCGCGATGTGGCGGTGCGCTACCTGACCGCGGACACACACCCCGACCACGACACGATCTGCGCCTTCCGCCGCGGTAACTCCGAGGCGGTCAGCGCGGTGTTTCTGGAGGTGCTCAAACTGGCTCACGAACTGAAGTTGCTGAAGGTCGGGACGATCGGCATCGACGGCACCCACATCAAGGCGAACGCCTCGAAGTACCAGGCCTTGAGCTATGAGCGGACCGGCGAACTGGAGCAGCATCTGAAACTGGAGATCGAGCAGCTCATGGTCCAGGCCGAGCAGGCCGATGCCACGGCGGCGGTGGACGGGCAGACACTGCCCGAGGAGACCGCACGGCGGGAGAACCTGCGCCAGAAGGTCGCCGAGGCCCGGCGTCGGAGCGGCCCGGGAAGCCCCTCTGCGACCCCCGGCTCGTGGCGATGCGCGCCAAGCTCCAGACCGATGCCGGGAGGGCCCTGTATGCGAAGCGCAGGAAGACCTCTGAACCGGTCTTCGGCATCATCAGGCAGGCCATGGGCTTCCGCCAGTTCCTCCTCCGCGGCCTGCACAAGATCGACGGCGAGTGGCTGCTGGTGTGCCTGGCCTACAACGTTCGACGCCTGTTCGCCCTGAGTGCTGCGTGAGGGGCCCGCGGACCGTCCGTCCGCCCGGCGCGCCGTGCGCCGGCGGGGCGGAGGTGGGCGCCACGAGCCGAGTGGCGCTCCCCCGGGCGCTGCCAACGCCTGAACTCGACGGACCGGCTACCTGCGGGCCTTGCGTGGCCTTGCAGAGGCGCCCCGGCGAGGCTAGTGTTCGGGCTTTGCCTGAGACCGCACGATGGCATAGGCGGCCAGGGCAGACCGGCGCCGGTGGCGAGGGCCAGGCCGGATACGGCGATGCGGATGTGGGAGAAGGCAGCCAATGCAGGACCGCGATATGCGAACTGTGACGCTGGTCGGCGTCGGCACCGTCGGCCTGGGCTGGGCGGCGTTCTTTGCCGCCAAGGGCCTGACGGTGCGTCTTTACGACGCCCGCGCGACGGCGGTTCGCGACGCTCCGGCGGCGGTCCGTCAGCGTCTCGAGGCCCTGTGTGGGTCCGGTCTGATGGCGGCGGCCGCGGTTGAGCCGGCGCTGGCGAGGCTGGTTCCGGCCGCGACCCTGGAGGAGGCCTGCGCCGGTGCGGACCTGGTCCAGGAGTCAGCGGCCGAGGACACCGCGGTCAAGCGGGCGCTGTTCGAGAGTCTGGACCGCCTCCTTGGTCCCGACGTGATCATCGCCAGCAGCTCTTCCGGGCTGCTCATCTCCGAGTTGCAGGCGGGCCTGCGCCATCCGGAGCGCGCCCTGATTGCGCATCCGTTCCATCCGGCGCATCTGATGCCGCTGGTCGAGTTGGTCGGCGGGCGGGCCACGGCGTCGGCGGTCGTCGAGCGCGCCCGGGCCTTCTACGAGGGCCTGGGCAAGACCGCGGTGGTGCTGCGCCGCGAGATCCCGGGCCACCTCGCCAACCGCCTGGCGGCGGCGGTCTGGCGTGAGGCGATCGACCTGGTCGCCTCGGGCGCCGCCTCGGTCGAGGATGTCGACCGGGCCCTCTGCGCCGGACCCGGCCTGCGCTGGGCCTTCATGGGGCCGCACCTGACCTACCACCTCGGCGGCGGCAAGGGTGGCTACGCCCACTTCATCGAGCACGTCGGGCCGACCTTCGAGGCCTGCTGGCGCGACATGGCGACCTGGACCGCCCTGCCGGCGGGCGCCGCCGCCGCTCTGTCTCAGGGCGTCGAGGCCGAGGTGGCCGGGCGCAGCCCGGAGGAGCTGGCGGCCTGGCGTGACCGACGCCTGGCGGCGGTGCTGCGGGCGGTCCAGGACTGAGCCTCTCGGGCGCCGCGGGCAGCACCCGCACCAGCACTGCCGTAGCGGCCGGCCGCACCGACAGGGCCGGCCCCGCCACGGTCAGTCGCCGACGATGTCGCCGACGCCGTCGAGGATATAGCGCGGGGCGTAGGCGAAGCGCGGCAGATCGGCGCGCTGGGCTACCCCGGAGAGCACCAGGACGGTCTCGATGTCCGACTCGACGCCGGCGACGATGTCGGTATCCATGCGGTCGCCGACGATGGCCGTCTCCTCGCGTCGACAGCCCAGCTTCTTCAGGGCGTGGCGCATGATGAGGGGGTTGGGCTTGCCGACGAAGTAGGCCTTGGAACCGGTGGCCAGTTCGATGGGCGCGATCAGCGCCCCGGTGGCCGGGACGATGCCCTTCTCGGTGGGCCCGGTGAGGTCGGGGTTGGTACCGATCAACCGCGCGCCGCGCCGCACCAGGTGCACGGCGTGCTCGATCTTCTCGTAGCTGTAGCCGCGCGTCTCGCCGACGACCACGTAGTCCGGGTCGACGTTGTTCATGGTGAAGCCGGCTTCGTAGAGGGCGTTCGTGAGGCCGGCCTCGCCGATGACGTAGGCGCTGCCGCCGGGCTGCTGGCTGGCCAGGAAGCTGGCCGTCGCCAGGGCGCTGGTGTAGAAGTGCTCCTCG
>JAGVUW010000656.1 GCA_019136035.1 Verrucomicrobiota bacterium
GGCGCGACCGCGACCGCGGGGCGGGCACCGAGAAGGGCTCCGACCTGCCGGCGCCGCGGCCGGCGCCGCGGGCGGACCTCTCCTCGTCGCAGTGGGTCCTGGAGGCGCTGTATCTGACCGACTTCGTCGACCGCGACGCTCCGGGCAAGACCGACGCCGACGCGCGTCAGGCCGACGTGGCCTGGCAACGCGCTGTCACGTTCCTCGAAGCAGTGCAGAACCTGCAGCGCACCGGTGGCGGCGGCTGGGTGGTCTCCGACCCCCACGACGGCGGCTTCAACTATATGCCGGCCATACCGGGGCAGACCGAGACCATCCGCTCGTATGGCAGCATGACCTATGCCGGCCTGAAGAGCATGATCTACGCGCGGCTGACGCCGGACGACCCGCGCGTGCGGGCGGCCCTGGAGTGGACCCGTCTGCACTACACCCTCGAGGAGAACCCCGGCATGGGCGCCTCGGGGCACTTCTACTACCTGCAGACGATGGCCAAGGCCCACGCGGTCTGCGGCGTCGAGACGGTCGTCAGCGCCGACGGCGTCCGCCATGACTGGCGCCGCGAGCTGGTGACGCTGCTGCTCGAACTCCAGCAGGATGCCGGGCAGTGGAGCAACCTCCGCTCGGGGCGCTGGCAGGAGAGCAACCCCGAGCTGGTGACGAGTTACACCCTGATGACCCTGGGCATCGTGGTCGGGGGCAGCCGCCCGTGAGCTGTCGGCGTCCCCGCTGCCGCGGCGCCGGCCGGGTGCCGGCCGGGCCAGCGCGTTTCACCCTGATCGAGCTCCTGGTGGTGATCGCCATCATCGCGATCCTGGCGTCGCTCCTCCTGCCGGCCCTGTCGCGGGCCCGCGCCAAGGCCCACGGCATCGCCTGCAAGAGCTTGCTGCGGCAGTACCAGCTCGCGGCGGATCTGTATGCGAACGACGCCGAAGACTTCTGCGTCGATGTCTACCGGTACCTCGAGCCCGAAGGCGGCATGCTCGCCTACTTCTCCGGCGGCGGCGCCTGGGCCGAGGACATCGCGCGCTGCCCGGGCGACGGCGTCACCGAGAGCCTCGGCCGTCTCGGCGTTCTCGGTCACCTCGGCGGGCTGCGCGTCAGCCTCGGCGCCAATGAGAACACCCTCTCGGCCAGCCGGCGCCCGACCGTGAACGGCCCGGTGGCCTTCTGGCGCAAGCGTTCGCAGTTCCGCGAGGCGTCGCCGTCGCGTCTGATGACCTGGGCCGACTGGCAGAACAACCCGCCGGTGTCGAGCCCGGCCGTGGCCCTGGTCCGGCCGGCGGGACCCGACGCCATCGGGTCGCTCTGCTTCCGCCACGGCGGCGCCAGCAACGCGGCCTTCCTCGATGGACACGTCGGCACGGTGCGCTGCGGCCTGAGACTCCATCACGACGGCCATGACCTCGCCGCCGGCAGCGACTGGGGCATCGGTACGGAGGTGGCTAAGATGTACAAGATGTACCTGCCCTTCGGACCGCCCCCGGAGAACACCAGCTCGAGCACGGCGATCCAGGCGATGCCGACGCTGTCGTTCGAGTGAGCGGAGGGCGGAGGTCGGAGGTCAGAGGTCGGAGGTCGGAGGTCAGAGGTCGGAAGGCGGAGGGCGGAGGGCGGAGGTCAGAGGTCGGAAGGCGGAGGTCGGAGGGCGGAGGTCAGAGGTCAGAGGTCAGAGGTCGGAGGTCAGAGGTCGGAGGGCGGAGGGCGGAGGGCGGAGTTCTGCCTGGCTCCCCCGGGCGTCGGGGCTCGGGCGTCGTAACCGTTTTCTGAGAGACAGTCGATGCGGGATCGTGGTGCGGTGCCTGCGAGGGCTATGGGGTGTGTCATGAGTGAGAGTTCCTCGAGTCTGGTGTGCCTCGAGCATGTCAGTAAGAGCTTCCGGCAGGGCCAGGTCGTGGTGCAGGCCCTGCGCGATGTGTCGCTGACCCTGGCCCGCGGCGATTTCGTCGCCGTCATGGGCGCCAGCGGCTCGGGCAAGAGCACCCTGCTGCACCTGATGGCCGGGCTGACCCGCCCTGACGCCGGCCGCATCGAGGTCGCGGGCGAGTGCCTCTCGGCGCTGGCCGAGCCGCGCCTGACGCGGGTGCGTCGGCGGCACATCGGCCTGGTCTTCCAGGCCTTCAACCTGGTCCCCAGCCTCACGGCCGAAGAGAATATCCAGCTCCCGGCTCTGGCCGACGGCCGCGGCGGGCTGCCTCCGGGGGTGCTGGACGGCCTCCTCGCCGACCTCGACCTCGCGGCGCGGCGCAGCCATCGCCCGGATGCCCTCAGCGGCGGTGAGCAGCAGCGTGTGGCGGTGGCGCGGGCCCTGTCGATGGACCCGGCGCTGATCCTGGCCGACGAGCCGACGGGGAGCCTCGACTCGGTCAGCGGCCAGAAGCTCTGCCGGCTCCTGCGGCAGCTCAACGACCGGCAGGGGCGCACCATCGTCATGGTCACGCACGAGCCCGCGGTGGCCTGCTGGGCCCGCCGCGTTGTCGTCCTGCGCGACGGCGCCATCCTGGACTCCTTCGCCGACGACCAGTACCACGACGCCCTCTCGCTGGCCCAGCGCTACCAGGACCTGGTCGGCTCGCCGATGCCGGCGGAGGTGGGCGCATGAGGCTCGTCGCTCAACTCGTCCTCGCCGGCTTCCGGCACCACCCTGCGAGGCTCTGCCTGACCTCGCTGGCGACGGTCGCCGCCGCCGCCGTGGTGGTCTGGGTGGTCAGCGGCTACGACGCCCTGGTCTCGCAGTTCGACGATTCGACCGAGCAGACCCTCGGCCGCTACGACCTGCTGGTCCTGCCGGGCCCGGGGCCCGCCGCGGCGCTCTCGCCGGAACTCATCGGAGAGCTCCGCCAGGACGCGGCCGTGGCCGAGGTGACCCCCGCCCACCTTGTGCGCGCCCGTGTCGAGCCCATGCGGGCGGCGGGCGATGCCGGTTCGGCGGCGCCGCCCGGCGCGTCGGGCCCCGGTTCAGGCCGGCCGCCGTCGGTTGCGTCGGGCCCCGGTTCAGGCCGGCCGCCGTCGGCACGCGGCGGCGCGCCCGGCGCGCGGCCGTTCTTCGGACCGGCGCTGGTCGGCATCGATGCCGCGGTGGCGCCGTTCGAGATGGCGGTCGGGCGCTGGCTGGCGGCCGGCGCCGCCGACCCGATCGAGGGCGTCCTGTCGCGGTCAGCGGCCGAGCGCCTGGGTCTGGATCTCGACGACGACGTCCGGGTGCTGGCGCCGAGCGGCGAATACAGCGTCCGCATCGTCGGGC
>JAGVUW010000731.1 GCA_019136035.1 Verrucomicrobiota bacterium
GGACGCGCCGGCGACGGGAGGACCGGCCGCGCCGGCCGCCGAGCCCCCCCGCGGCCGCGACCAGGCCGGAGCCGGCAAGGAACCCTGAATGACCAGGAAGGCGAGCCATCGAGCCAGGCCAAACGAACCCAGGAGGGCCGTGCTGGGCGACGCGACCAGTGACTTGGCCGCCACCAGCGTGCTACCGCAGGACCCGAACGGCCAGCTCCTGCCCGGCGCCCCCGTCACCGGCAACTACGCCGATATCCGGGTGCCCGGATACACCCTCATCTCCGTCCTCGGCCAGGGCGGCATGGGCGTCGTCTTCCTCGCCCGCCAGGAACGCCTCGGCCGCTTCGTCGCGATCAAGATGATCAGCACCGAGGCTACCCACGACGCCAGCTACCTCCGACGCCTCGAACGCGAAGCCCAGACCCTCGCCACCCTCAGCCACCCGAATATCGTCGGCTGCCACGACATCCTGACCACCGACCTGGGGACCTTCCTGATCATGCAGTTCGTCCCCGGACAGCTCTCGGTCCGCGACCTGCTCCTGCGCTTCGGACGCATCTCCGAGGCTGTCGTCGCCCGCATCGCTTTCGACACCGCCCGCGGCCTCGACTACGCCTGGAAGAAGGGCATCTGCCACCGCGATATCAAGCCGGACAACCTGCTCATCTACCGCGAAGACCCGGCGCCGCCGCACACGCCCGACGAGGCCTTCACCTCCCCCAATGCCCGCGTCATGATCTGCGATTTCGGCATCGCCCGCGATGCCCTCGCCGCCGGCAGCGGCGACGCCGCCGGCAGCGTCCTCGGCAGCCCTGCCTACATGGCCCCGGAGCAGGCCTTCGACCGCAGCCGGGTCGACTTCCGGGCCGATATCTACGCCCTCGGCACCTCGCTCTATCAGCTCCTCACCGGCCAGCGGCCCTTCCACGGCCCCAACGGCATCGAGACGGTCCGCCTCAAGCTCGAGGCCGACCTGCCGGACCCGCGCCGCGAGGGCATCGTCGTCAGCGACGAAGGCGTCCACATCCTGCGCCGCATGGGCGCCCGTGAACCCGATCGCCGCTATGGCACCTACGAGGAACTCCTCGCCGACCTCGCGAGCTGGCTCAGCCAGCAGCAGCAGATCCGGCACCGGCGCGTCCTCGGGCACTTCCCCCCGGCCTTCTGGAAAGGCCTCTCCGCCGGCGCCGCCGTCGTCCTGGTGGCCGTCGCCGTCATCACCGGCGACGCCATCCGCCGCGCCCTGCAGCCGCCGCCGCCATCACGCGCCGCCTCACTGGTATACTGGTCCGGCGACCGCTCGAGCTGGCGCGCCGGCGGCGCCGACGCCGAGACCGGCGGACCGACCCTGCTCGGGCTCAGCCCGAACGCGCCGCTGACCCTGAGGCAGGTCCTGCGGCCGGACGTCCGCGTCCGTTTCAAGGTCCGCATCCCGGGTGCCAGCAAGGTCCGCTGCGCCCTGCGTCAGGACCGCCAGGACCGCTGGTGGCTGCACTGGGAGCGCAGCCAGGGCGCCAGCTCCTTCGCCTCTGAGGCCGATGGCCGCGAGATACCCCTGGTCGAGATCCCCGACCGCCGGCCGCTGGAGTGGCTCGCCGTGGATATCCGCGCGCGGTCGCGCCAGATCGACCTCTACATCGATGGCAAACTGCGCGCCATCGCGCCGCTGAAGGAGCCCATGACCGAGGCGCACCTGGTCCTGGAGATCCCCGACGGCGGGCTGGCCCAGTTCACCGATGTCTGGATCACCGAGATGCCTTGAGGTGGTGCTGACGGGCCGAGGCGACGGTGTTGTGCAGGAGCATGGTGATGGTCATCGGCCCCACGCCGCCCGGCACCGGCGTGATCAGCGATGCCTTCGCGCTCACCGCCTCGAAATCCACATCACCCACCAGCCGGAAGCCCGACTTGCGGCTGGCATCGGCGACGCGGTTGACGCCGACGTCGATGACCACGGCGCCCTCGCGGACCATGTCGGCGGTGATCATCCGCGGCTGACCGGCGGCCGCGACCAGGATGTCGGCTTGGCGGGTGTGGTGCGCCAGGTCAGCCGTGCGGGTGTGACAGACCGTCACCGTGGCATTGCCCAGCGGGCCCTTCTGGATCAGCATGTTCGCCAGCGGCTTGCCGACGATGTTGCTGCGCCCGACGATGACCACATGCGCCCCGGCCACGGGCACGCCGCTGCGCTGCAGGAGCTGCAGCACGCCATGCGGCGTGCATGACAGAAAGGCCGGCTCGCCCAGGACCATCCGGCCGACATTCACGGGGTGAAAGCCATCGACGTCCTTGTCCGGATCGATCGCCAGGAGCACGGCGCTCTCGTCGAGATGCCGCGGCAGGGGGAGCTGCACGAGGATGCCGTGGATACGCGGGTCCGCGTTGAGGCGCTGCACCAGGGCCAGGAGCTCCGCCTGGGTCGTCGACGCCGGCAGGCGGTGGTCCGCCGAGTAGATGCCGATCTCGGCACAGGCCGCCTCCTTGGCCGTCACGTACGAGGCCGAGGCCGGGTCGTCCCCGACCAGGACCACCCCCAGACCGGGCTGGAGGCCATCCTCACGCTGCAGCCGCTCGACCTCGGCCTTGAGTTCCTGACGAATCTGCTGTGCAATGAGCTTGCCGTCGATGATGCCTGCCGCCATAGCCGTCATCCCCCACTCTGATGGTCGCGCTGTCGCTGCATCGGCCGCGCCGCCGGCGCCGCCGGAACGAAAAAGCGGCGCAACGCCCCCCGACGGGAGGGTTGCGCCGCCACCAGTCTGACGGAAGCGCGCGGGCCATCCCGCCGCAGGCCGCACCGGCCTGCCGCAGAACGGCACCGCCACGACGCCGCTTCAGCGAGCCGCCTTGCCCGCCTTGATCGCCGCCTGCGCCGCGGCCAGGCGCGCAATCGGCACCCGGAACGGCGAGCAGCTCACGTAGGTCAGACCGTTGCGGAAACAGAACTCAACCGAGGCCGGGTCGCCGCCCTGCTCGCCACAGATGCCGACCTTCAGATCGGCACGCGTGGCGCGGCCCTTCTCGACCGACATGGTGATGAGCTGGCCGACGCCGTCCTGATCGATGGTCTGGAAGGGATCCGCCGCCAGCACCTTGGCGTCGAGGTAGTCGTGCATGAAGCCGCCGATGTCGTCGCGGCTGAAGCCGAAGGTCATCTGCGTCAGGTCGTTCGTCCCGAAGCTGAAGAACTCCGCCACCTTCGCCATGCGATCCGAGAGCAGCGCCGCCCGCGGGATCTCGATCATGGTG
>JAGVUW010000106.1 GCA_019136035.1 Verrucomicrobiota bacterium
CGTGTTCTGTCCGCGATGCGGCAGGGCGCGGTACAGCGCCAGTACCACCATCAGGAAGAGGATGAACTCGAAGGAGTTGAACAGCATACGCGATCGACGTTTCCTCCCGCATCCGCGGGCTGCCACGGGCCGTCGAACCTACCGGGAGACCCCTCCCATGACTCGGTGCCAGAAGCCGCGCAGAGTCTGCCATGGCGCCGTCAGGCAACGCCCCAGACGATAGGCCGGGGAGCCGCGCAACTGGTCCAGGCGCTTCTCCAGCGACAGGATCTGGCACTCACGATCCACCAGGACCTCGACGACGTGCTCACGGTACAGCGGCAGGTGGGCCATGGCAAGTACGCGGACCAGATCCGGCCGGATGGCGTCAGCGCCGGTGACCATACTCTGCCGGGCACATCGGTAGTTCAGGAGTGGCTCCTGGAGCACATGAACCCGCCATCCCCGGGCCACCACGCGGATCCAGAAGTCCCAGTCCTCATAGCCGCGCCGCATGGTCTCGTCGTAGCCCCCGACCTGCTCCCAGCAGGCGCGTCGGAACATGGCGCTGGCCCGTGCTCCGTTGTGCTTGAGGAAGTCCACGATCCCGCCGCCGCTGGGGGTGAAGGTCCCTTCCCGTTCGGCACGGTTGCGGACGGTACAGGTCACGACGCCAACCGTCGGATCGGCGTCCAGCACCGGCAGGGCCTTCTCGAGGAAGTCTGGCTCGAACGAGTCGTCGGCGTCGAGGGTCACGATGACGGGTGATTGCGAGGATCGGATGCCGGTGTTGCGGGCGGCGGAGACGTGCTTGTTCTCCTGGCGCAGGACGGTGACTCGCGGCCCCGGGAGGGTCGCCATGACCTCCAGCGTCTTGGGGTCGGTGGAGCCGTCGTCAACAACGACCACGCGGACATCGCGGAACGTCTGGTCGAGGATGCTGGTGACGGCCTGGCGGACGAAACGACCGTGGTTGTAGCACGGTATGACGACGGTGACGGCTGGGTCGGGCATCGCCGGACTCCTGTTCAGCGCGTGCAGGCGAAGAGCATCCTGCCGTAGTTCTTCTCGAAGGGCGGCACGGCATCGGCGTCGGGGCCCAGTCGATGGACGCCGGTGAAGGTCGTATGGCTGCGGATCCAGCTTTCGATGTAGTCCGGGGTCCACTCCGAGAGGACACGGGAGAACCACTCTTCGTGGGCCTGGCCGGTGTCGAAGAAGAAGACGCGGCGAGTACAGGCGTCGATGCCGCGCGCCAGCTCCTCGGCCGTGATGCTGGCGCGGCCCAGGACGACGTGGTGCAGCAGGCTGAAACAGGAGGTCACGTCGTACGTCTGGCGATCCGTCGCCAGGAAGGCGGCGACGTCGGCGCGACGGACGGCATCGGTCTCAAGCCCGTAGGCATGGCGCCCGACCGCGATGGCGACCGGATCGCGCTCGACGCCGCCGGCCTGACAGCCCAGGGACGCCATCTCGGCGACAAACCAGCCATAGCTCGCGGCCAGGTCGAGATAGGAGAGCGGGGGTCCCGGGTTCATCCCGCGTTGACGCAGGAAGGCTGTCATCTTCTCCAGGCGGTCGCGGCAGCGCCGCACCAGGGTCCAGCGCCGGACTTCGGGCAGGTCGACCGGCTGATACAGCTCCAAGCGGCCCTTGAGCCAGAGGACGTCCCGCAGGAGGTCCTGCATCGGCGTCCATACCGCGCCGGGCTGGACGGTGACGCGGATCGTACGCTCGCCCCGGGCGCAGGCCATGGCGACGCGGTGAGCGCCGTCGACGAGCTGCAGGCAGTCCGAAGTCCGTATGGGGTGAACGAAGACCCTAGCGTGTCGCGCCGATTGGCCCTCGACCTTGGGGGCATCGGGGCAGGTGGTGCCATCGAAGCGGTCCAGGAAGCGCTCGGCGACGCGGCGGATGTCGCCGGGGGTCTTGGCGTCGAAGTAGAAGCCGGTGAAGTCGATGCACTCGCGGGCATTGCGGTAGTAGGCAGTCTGTTCGAGGCGGCGGGGCTCCAGGATGCCGCGGCCCTCGCGGGCGTAGTCCTGAAGGAACTGGGTGTGGGGCGAGCGCAGAACCGGCCTCGAGGCCCGCATCAGCCGGCCGGTGACGCGCGCGTAGTGCGCCGCAGTCAGACCGTTCTCGCCGGACATCAGGATACGTTCCAAGGGCACCTGCCGTGAGCGCAGAGCCCAGAGGCAGCGCTGCGTGCGCCGCAGGAGGCGCAGGCCGATCATCCCGGCATCGTTCCTGACGCGCTGAGACAGACTTCTGAGTGGCGAGGGCAGGCTCACGGCAGGCTGGCCTCTCCCGGCGTTACGGCTGACAATCGCGTGGCGCGGCGCTGCCGCAGGGCCGCCGTGATGAAGGCGAGATCCCTGCGGCCGAGGGCCCAGAACACTGCCACGGGGACGCTGACGATGGTCTGGACAGCCACCAACAGCATCAGCCGAGTGTAGTCTGGCGTCACCCAACGGCGGACGACCAGGAAGAAGAGCATCTGGGGGGCGAGGGTGCGGGCGAGGGTGGCGCCCAGATCGCCGTAGCCCTCGGCGAGCGTCATGCCAAGGGCGCGACAGACGCAGACCGGCTGGAGGACCAGCTTGACCAGAAGTACGGCCGCGGCCGTCGCCACCGCCACTCCGTAGATGCCGTAGGGCCGCGCCAGCAGCAGGGCCAGGACAAGGTTGGTGACGCCGCCGACGGCCGCGAGTGCCGCCGTGATGTCATGTCGGGAGATGCCGTAGAGAAGACCGATGCTCGGTGTCTGCATGACGTCGATGGCCAGGGGGATGGTGAGGATGACCATGACGCGGTAGCTACTGCCGTAGCCGGGGCCCATCCAGCGGTCGATGAAGGCCGCGCCGTAGAAGACCATGGCGGAGGCGACCAGGGTCGCGGCGACGACGCTGAGCCGTGTCGCCAGGCGGAAGTCGTCGATCAGGCGCGCGTGGCGGTCGGGGGTGTAACGGCTGAAGAGGGGGCTCAGGTTGCCCACAAGGCTGGAGATGAACTCGACAAAGTAGGTGGCCAGGCGCTCCCCGATGGCGTAGGTGGTGACGACGCTGGCGTTCAGGAAGGCCGCCAGGACCACGGCGTTGAGCTTCAGCCGCAGGATCGCCGCAATCTGGATGACCAGGCTCTTCCAGCTGTAACTCAGCAGCATGCGGCGCGTGGCACGGCTGTACTGCCGGAAGCCCACCGGCAGGCCGGGGTGGATCCAGTGGCAGGCGAGGACCCAGATGAGAGACTCTACCAGACTG
>JAGVUW010000129.1 GCA_019136035.1 Verrucomicrobiota bacterium
GAGGGCAGCGCGAAGCTCGGCGCTGTCCTCGACCACAGCCGGCGCCGGCGCGGGTAGCGGCGCGGCCGGTGGCGGCGCCGGCGCGGCCCGGCGCAGAGGCGCCGGCCAGGCCGAGGGATCGCCCGGCCAGCCCGGCGCCCAGAGGCCGCGGCAACGCAGGAGGCGCTGACCGCGGCGCGCCAGGGCCGGACGCGCATCCAGGAAGAGCGCCACGGCCCAGCATGGGTCCGCGCTGCCGCGCAACAGCCCGCGCCAGTGTCGCCGGAGCCAGTCCTCGGAGAGCGCCGAGGACATCGCCACCGCGCCGGCCCAGGGCGGCGCCGGGATGTCGCGAAGGAGGGCCTCGAGACGGTCGAGCCGACTCAGGAGCAGCGGCCGCAGGCGACGGCGCACCGCCGGCTTGTCCAGGCTGGACGGCTGCGGCTGGAAGCCGCCCTTGAAGACCGCGTCCTGCAACCCGGGCGCGGCCGCCATCGCCGACCACAGCCGGTCATTCCCCACGGCTGACAGGAGCCAGTCCGCGGCGTCATCGCTGATCTGGAAGGCCCGGCGTTCGCTCATGTCTGGGCTGAGGGGTCCCGCGGCAGCCGGGGCCACCCACGCCCGGCCTGCCGCAGGCTACCATACACGCCGCCCGGCGCGACCCCAAACGCCGCCGGGCAAGGCGCCGGGCTGATCGACGATCGCGTCAGCGCCCGCTCAACTCACCCCCCGGGCGCCGCGGCCCCGGCGCCGGCGGATGCCGAGCCGACGCTCGGCGCGCCCAGGCGAGCGGCTGGGAACAGCCGCAGACACAGGCGAGACGCCTGTGCCACTCTGGGGGCACTCCCATGTCCCCCATGTCCCCGGTGTCCCAGCCCGCCGGCGCTGCGACCCCGGGCGCCGCGGCCCCGGCGCCGGCGGATGCCGAGCCGACGCTCGGCGCGCCCAGGAAGGCGCCACTCGGCTGGTGGCGCCCGCTCGCCCGGCTGAAGGCCTTCCCGGGGGGTTGCAAAGCGTCGATCGCGGGTCACGTTAAAAAGACGGTCCGGGAAGATCGTCCTGTGACTGGGCGCAGAGGCTTTCCGGAGGCCGGTCTTTGCGTCCGTTTGGGCTCTTTTAATGTTAAGGTTAAGGTCGCAGCGCCATGGCGGATGAACTTCAGGCATTGCTGGATCGCATACACGAAGACGGCCTGAAGAAGGCCGAGGCCGAGCGCCGGGCGCTGCTGGAGAAGGCTTCCGACGAGGCCAGGCGCCTGGTGGCGGAGGCGAAGGCGGAGGCCGAGCGCATCCGTCACGACGCCGAGCAGTCGGCGGCGCTGTTGCAGGCCAAGGGCGAGCAGTCCCTGCGGCAGGCCGCCCGGGATGTCCTGCTGAGCCTCCGTGGCGAGCTGTCGCGGCGGGTCGTGGCGGTGGCGCGTGCCGGCACTGCCGACGCCCTGGCCGGCCCGGCCCTGGCCGGGCTCATCGCCACCCTGGTGCAGCGCTTCGTCGAGGCCGGCGGTCGCGAGCAGCGTCTCGAGGTCCTGCTCAGCGCGGAGCAGCAGGCGGCCCTCGCCGCCGCTCTGGAGAAGGCCCTCGCCGCGGACCTTCGCAAGCATGTCGAGCTGAGCCCGGTGGCCGGTCTCAGAGGCGGCTTCCGGCTGAAGGTCGCGGGCGAGGACATCGTCTACGACTTCACCGACGAAGCCCTGGCCGAAGCCCTGGCGACCTTCCTGAGCCCGAAGCTGGCGGCGCTGGTCGGCGGCAAGGAGTCCTGAGAGCCCCCGCGGTGCCCCCTCGCGGCGGCCGGAAGTCCTATGGCAGAGCAGTTCTACTACCAGGTCAGTTCGTTGCCGATGCTGCGGTTTGGCGAGCCCGCGCCGCTGACGCCGGCGGCCTTTGACGACTTCTGTCGCGGCCAGCTCCCGGCGGCGGTGGCGGCGGCGCTGGCGCGGCTGACGCTGGTACCGGAGGGTCAGCCCTGCTGCGAGGTCGAGCGCCTGTGGCAGGTCTGGGAGACCTACGTACGCAACTGCCTGGTGCAGTACCGCGCGGCGCGTCTGCAGCGCGATCCCGCCGCGAGTCTCCGGCATGACGACGACGTCTTCCCGGGCGACCGCCGGCGTCTGGAGGAGCTCTTCAGCGACGCCGATCCGCGGCGGCGCGAGATCGAGCTGGACCGCCTGCGCTGGCAGCGTCTGGACGACCTGGCGGTGGGCCACGACTTCGACCTCGGGGCCCTGGTGCTCTACAAGCTGCGCCTGCTCCTGGTGGCGCGGTGGTCCGGCCGAAGCACAGGGGATGGGAACAAGGTGCATGACGGCCTGGTCGAGGCGGCCGCCGGGCAGGCGGCGGAACGGCGCGTCGCCAGCGGCACGAGCATTGCCAACTGACGGGAATCCCGAGATCCATGAGTGAACAAGCGCAGCCGCAGGGCAAGGTCGTCGGCGTCAACGGCAACATGGTCAGCGTTGCCTTCGCCACCAGCGTCATTCAGAACGAGGTCGCCTATGTCCTCAGCGGCGACGCCCGCCTGAAGAGCGAGGTGATCCGTGTGCGCGGTGGCGAGGCCGACCTGCAGGTCTTCGAGAGCACCGACGGCATTGCCATCGGCGACGTCGTCGAGTTCAGCGGCCAGCTCCTCAGCGTCGAACTCGGGCCCGGGCTGCTGACGCAGGTCTTCGACGGCCTGCAGAACCCCCTGCCGAACCTGGCCAAGGAGGCCGGCTACTTCCTCAAGCGCGGGCTGTACCTCTACCCGCTCGACCGCGACCGCCGCTGGGCCTGGACGCCCGCCGTCGAGGCCGGCGCCGCGCTCCGCGCCGGCGAGGCCCTCGGGACGGTCCCGGAGGGCCCCTTCCAGCACCGCATCATGGTGCCCTTCGGCTGGGCCGGCGTCTGGGAGGTGACCTGGCTGGCGCCGGAAGGCGAGCGGACGATCGCGGACACCGTCGCCAAGCTCCGCCAGGGCGACGACGAGCGGGCCGTGACCATGGTGCAGACCTGGCCGGTGAAGATCCCGGTGAGCTGCTACCGCACCAAGCTCCTGCCGAGCGAGCCGCTGGTGACGCAGCAGCGTATCATCGACACCTTCTTCCCGGTGGCCAAGGGCGGCACCTTCTGCACGCCGGGTCCCTTCGGTGCCGGCAAGACCGTGCTGCAGCACGCCCTGAGTCAGTATTCGCAGGTCGACGTGGTGATTGTGGCGGCCTGTGGCGAGCGTGCCGGCGAGGTGGTTGAGATCCTGCGCGAGTTTCCG
>JAGVUW010000057.1 GCA_019136035.1 Verrucomicrobiota bacterium
GAGGCCGACGACCTCGCGGTCGGGGAAGCACTCGGCGAGCCGCCGAAGGGCTTCGCGGTCGGTGGCGGGCTGGCGGTAGGTCGGCACCAGGACGGCGCCGTTGACGATGAGGAAGTTGGCGTAGGTCGCCGGGAGGACCTCCAGGCGCCAGCCGGGCTGGTGGATGGGCTCGGGCATGGGCAGGGGCACGATCTCCAGGCGGCCGCCGTCCGGCAGGCGGCAGCGCGCCAGGTCGGCGCGGTTGCGTTCCAGGACCGCGTGGCCCGGGCTACGGGCGGTGCGGTCGAGGACGGTCACCACCGTGGAGGGGCTGACGAAGCGGGTGAGGGTATCGATGTGGCCGTCGGTGTCGTCGTGGGGCAGGCCGGAGGTCAGCCACCAGACCGCCTCGACGCCGAGGGCGGCGCGGAGGACAGCCTCGGCCTGATCGCGGCGCAGGCCGGGGTTGCGGTTGGGGTTGAGCAGGACCGACTCGGTGGTGAGGACGACGCCGGCGCCATTGACCTCGAGGCTGCCGCCCTCGGCGACCATGGGTATGGTGACCCGCCGCAGCTTCAGGGCTTCGGCGATACGCGCCGGGATGGCGTTGTCGAGATCCCAGGCTGCGAACTTGGCGCCCCAGGCATTGAAGGCCCAGTCGGTGATCATGACCTCGCCGGTGTCGCGGTGCTTGACGAAGATCGGCCCGTGGTCACGGCACCAGGTGTCGTTGGTCGGGTGGTCGTACCAGGTGACGCGGTCGAGCCGGGCCTGCGCCCGCACCAGGGCCTCGCCGGCGCGCGCCTGCGCCGCCCGGGCGCAGTTGATGCGGACCGGCTCGAAACGGCTGATGGCGGCGACGAACGCGGCGTAGGCCTGTTCGGCCTCGTCCCGGCAGCCGGGCCAGGCGCCGGGCTTCAGCGGCCAGCTCAGCCAGATGGCCGCCTGGGCACACCACTCAGCCGGCATGTGGAACCCTGCCAGGGCCGCGAAGTCACTCATCCAGGAACCTCTTCCCTAGGTCGCCGAAGCTGTCGATGCGCCGGTCGCGGAAGAACGGCCAGGTCCGCCGGCGCTGCTCGAGGGCGGCGCGGTCGCAGTCGGCATAGACGACCTCGGTGGCGTCGACGCTGCCCGTGGCGATGGTCTCGCCGTAGACGTCGGCCACGAAGGACGTCCCCCAGAACTCGATCTGGCCCTCGCGGCCGACGCGGTTGACGGCGGCGACGTAGCAGCCATTGGCGACGGCATGGCCGCGCTGGACCGTCAGCCAGGCCTGGCGCTGGGCCGCGCCGATGCGGTCCTTCTCGCTGGGCAGCCAGCCGATGGCGGTCGGACAGAAGAGGATCTCGGCGCCATGCAGCGCGGTCAGCCGCGCCGCCTCCGGGAACCACTGGTCCCAGCAGATGATGACGCCGATGCGGCCGAAGCGCGTGGTGAAGGCGCGGTAGCCGAGGTCGCCCGGGGTGAAGTAGTACTTCTCCTCGAAGCCGGGGTCCTGGGGGATGTGCATTTTGCGGTAGCGTCCGAGGAGGGTGCCATCGGCGTCGATGACGACGGCGGTGTTGTGGAAGACCCCCGGGGCGCGCCGTTCGAAGAGCGAGGCGACGACCACGACGCCCAGCTCGCGGGCCTTGTTTGCGAGGCGTTCGGTGGTGGGTCCGGGGATGGTCTCAGCGAGGTCGAAGAAGCGGGCGTCCTGGACGCGGCAGAAGTACGGGGTGGCGAAGAGCTCCTGCGTGCAGACGATGCGGGCACCGGCCGCCGCGGCCTCGGTCAGGCGCCGCTCGGTCCAGTCCAGAGCGGCCTCGGCACTCGGTTCCGCCCGACCCTGCAGCAGCGCGATGCGCACAGCATCCATAGGACCACTCACCCGTGCGTTGCGGCTGGAAGCGACCCACCCGGCCGCCGGCCGGTCCGGCAGTCCGGTCGTCGCGGGGCCGTGCCGATGCCAGCCGGCACCACCGGCATGGCCGCGCGCCACACTATAGCACCCTATCGGCGGGCTGCCGGTCAGCCGGGTTCGGTCGCGGCCGGGGCGGGTGGTGCCATCCAGGCCTGGAGGCGGGCGCGCTGCGTCGGGGTCAGCGGCAGGGCCTGGCGTCCGACGTGGTCGAAGTGCACCAGGACGACCTGGCCCTCGACGCAGAGGACGCCGCTCTGCCAGGCCTCCTGCCGGACGGTGAACGACGAGGTGCCCAGGCGGGCCACGGCGGTGCGGACCTCGACCTCGGTGCCGAGCCGGATCTCGCGGCGGAAGTCGAGGTCGAGGTGGACCAGCACCAGGGGGAAGGTGCTTCGCGTTGCCGTGGCGATGTTGTCGCAGAAGAGATCGAAGAAGGGCATCCGGGCCTGTTCGAACCATCCCGGCAGGGTCGTGTTATTGACATGGCCGAGGAGGTCGGTGTCGCAGAAGCGCGGCGTGATCGTGAGGCGCAAGGGTGCGTTGGTCATCGCGGTCGGTTGCTCCGTCATGGCGTGATGGCGTGGGGCCACATCGAGTCCATCGCGGCGATCTCGATCGACTCGACCCGGCCCGGGCCGCGCAGGTCGAGCCGCAGCGGCGCCTCGGCCGGGGCCGGGCCGGCGCCGTGGCTGAGGGCGACCAGGCCGCCGCCCGCGAACAGCTCGATGACGCCGCGGTCGAGGAGGACGCGCAGGGCCAGACGGCGGTCGTGCAGGGGCAGCGGCGCGGTCACGCCGGCGGCGGTGAGTGTGCCGGCGGCGACGTCACAGACCACGGCCAGCCCGCGCAGGTCGAGGTGGAGGACGCTCTCGCGCTGCAGCGACAGCTCCAGCGTGAGGTCGAGGAGCTCCTCGCGGCTCGCCGCCAGAGCCGCATTGGCCTGACTCAATGAGGGCGCCTCGAGACGACGCACGGCGCGGCGCAGGGCCGCGAGTTCCGCCACCGGGTTGAAGGCCAGGCGGAGGCCCGACGGGGTGCGCCGCAGAGTCACCTCCAGAGGCACGGTCAGGCCCTGCGAGAAGGGCATCCCCGGATAGCGCGCGCCGGACAGCCAGCCGAGCATGATGACGCGGCCGCCGGGGGCGTTGGCGAAGGTCTGCGCCGCGTAGAAGTGCGGTCCGAGGTGTCCCTGGGTGACGGGCGTCTCGGGGGTGAAGGTACGGCCGTCGAAGGTGCCGACCTGGAAGCTGGAGCGCGCGAGCTGCCGTCGGCCGTCGACGTCGCGTCGTTCGGCGCCATGCAGGACCCAGCGGCGCTGGGCGGGATCGCCGTCG
>JAGVUW010000530.1 GCA_019136035.1 Verrucomicrobiota bacterium
CGAGGTCGCCGCGGCCCGCTGCCGCCACAGTCACGGCAGGCGGGTACCCCGAGCCGTCAAACGGAAGACAAAGTGGCCCAGGAAGCCGCCAGACAGCAAGACAGAGAAGGTGTCGTGGACAGTAACCATTCTAAGTGAAGAGTATTAGTCTGACAGGTCTGACAGGTCTGACAGGTCTGACAGGGGCAGCCCCCAGCCTGGAGTCGCTTGGGTCGCTTGGGTCCCTTTCCGGCGGGCTCCCGGCAGGTCCGCCGGCGTCGCCCGCGGACCCGGCGCCGGCGGCCGCGGCTGTGGCGAAGGCGCCGGCAGGTGGCATGGTATGGTCATGGGATCCGCGCGGGGCGGGCCGGCAGATCACCGTCAGGGGCGCACACCATGGACTCAGCAGCGACCGTCGTCGGCGACGGCCTTGTCATCGACAGCGTTGGCTTTGGCAACACGGTGGTGCTGCGCTCGGGCTCAGCGGCACTCCTGATCAACGCCGTCGCGCCCGGCCTGGCGGCGCGCCTCCGCGCCGCCGGGGTCGAGCGGGTCGAGAGGGTGCTCTTCACCAGCCACCGGCGCGACCTTGCCGACGGTCTTGCGGAGGTCCTGTCCGAGTGGTCACCCGGGCTGGTGGTACCGGCGTCGGAGCGCGATCTCTTCGAGGATCCGGGGGCGTACTGGTCGGCGGCGTCGAGTCGCTGGCGGCTGCTCTGCGGCCATGTGCCCTCGCACATCACCCACGTCCGGCCGCTGGCCGTGGCGCAGGGCGTCGCCGAGGGCGACGTCATCACCTGGCACGACTGGCGCATCCGTGTCCTGGCGACGCCGGGTCACACGGACGGCGCCGTGTCGTACCTGGTGCATCGCGGCGAGGCCCCGCCGGTGGCGGTCACCGGCGATCTGATCTGGGGGCCGGGCCAGGTCCGCGATCTGCACAGCCTGCAGCGCTCGGTCACCCGAAACGGTCACCGCCTCGGTGATTACCACGGCTTCATGGGCGCCATGGACGCCGTCCTGGCCAGCCTCGAGCGTGTTCTGGCCGAGGGGCCGTCGCGGCTCCTGCCGGCGCACGGCCTGCCGATCGACCGGCCGGTTGAGGCGGTGGCCCTGCTGCGCGGCCGCTTCCTGGCCGCCTACCACAACTACGTCAGCATCTCGGCCCTGCGCTGGTACTTCCCCAAGCACTTCGCCGAGGAGCCGGTGGACCGCCGGACGTTGCCCCAGCAGGAGACCCACCCGCTGCCGGGGAACGTACTTCGCCTGCATGGCACTACCTGGGCCCTGCGTGCCGACGACGGCCACGCCCTCCTGATCGACCCGTACTGCGACGAGGCCCTGGCGAAGGCCGCGGGCGCGCTGGCCGACGGCCGAGTGGCGGCCTACGACGCGATATGGATTACGCACTACCACTACGACCACCTCGACCGCGCCGCCGCCGCCCGCGAGCGCTTTGGCATACCGATCCTGGTCGACGAGGGCATGGCCGAGGTGGTCAGCCACCCGGAGCGATTCTTCCTGACCTGCCTGTCGCCACTGGCCGCCACCGTCGACGGCCCGACCCGCGATGGCCAGACCTGGCGCTGGCGGAACTACCGCCTGACGGCCTACCACTTCCCGGGGCAGAGCCTCTACCACGGCGGGCTGCTGGCGGTGCCTGACCGCGGGCCGCGGCTGTTCTTCGCCGGCGATGCGGTGACTCCCTGCGGCATCGACGACTACTGCGCCTGGAACCGCAACTGGCTCGGCCGCGGCGTCGGCTACGACCACTGCCTGCACCTGCTGCGCGATCTGGCTCCCGACCTCATCTTTAACCAGCATGTCGAGTTCGGCTTCCGCTTCTCTGAGGATGCCTACGAGCTCATGCTCGACGTCCTGCGGGAGCGCGAGCCGCTGCTGCGGGCGCTGGTGCCGTGGCCGCACGCGGATTTCGGCACCGACATCGCCTGGGCGCACGCCTATCCGTACGAGCAGCCGTGCCGTCCCGGCGACGCCGTCGAGGTTGCCCTGCGCGTGAGGAACCACGCTGGGCATCCCGCCGAGGCCCACGCCGAGGTGGTGCTGTCCGACGGCTGGTCGGCGCCGGTGACGGCCCTTTCGGCGCCCTGTGCGCCCGGCCGGGAGAGCTCGCTGGTCTTTGTGCTGGCGGTCCCGCCGACGGCCGAGGGGCGCGTCGTGGTGCCCATCCGCGTGACGTTCGGCGAACACGCGCTGGGGGCCTGCTGCGAGGCGATCCTGCGCGTCGAGGCCACCGCACCAGCAGCCGATGGCAACCCCTGACGAAACGTGCGCCTTGGCCAGGACTGGCTTGGCGTGCGTCACGACGCGGTGTAGAGTCGACGTGGCGCCGGTGGAGGGACCGGCGCCGCCTTGGACCCAAGCCCTATGCGGCGACACGGTGAGCGACGGTATCCTTGGAGGGTGGCGACGGTTCTCCCCAGGCACGGTGCACGGGGCGTCGCTATGAGGCGGGTTAGAGGAGGGACGGGAGCATCATGAGAGCATCGAAGAAGATCCTGACGTCGGCGCTGGTGGCGACCCTGGCGGCGCTTCCGGCGGTGCTGGCCGACCCGGCTGAGGAAGGCGGCAACGACCGCGCCGCGGCCGTGCAGGCGGACAAGCCTGAGAAGGGCGAGCGAGGCCGCAGCGAGGCGGCCCAGGCGGACAAGCCTGAGAAGGGCGAGCGCGGCCGCAGCGAGGCGGCCCAGACCCGCGGACGCGGCAAGGGCCGCGCTGAGAAGGCCCGCAAGGAGAAGGCCGGGAAGGACGGCAAGGCCGATCCATCCACGACGAACCGGCGCGGCGCCGAGGGCGCTGAGACGGCAGAGGCGGACCCCAGGCGCGAGGCCGTCGAGGCCTACGAGAAGGCCAAGGCCGGCATCATGGAGCGCTTCGAGGCCGACAAACAGGCCGCCGAGAAGTTCGCCGAGGCGGCCCGCGACGAGGCGGTCCGCAAGGCCGAGGCGGCGAAAGACGCGGCCCTGCTGGAAGCCGAACGCGCCAAGGACCAGGCTCTGGCGGCACTCGATGCCACGGAGCCCGAGGAGGATGGGGAGGCCGGCAAGGACGAGGGGCGCGGCAGAGGCAAGGCCAAGGACCAGGCCAAGGACGGGAGCCGGGGCCGCAGCAAGGGCCGTGGCGGCGATCGCGACTGACGATCGGGAAGGCATTCGCGGGAGAGCCCGTCGGATCGGTGCCGCACGTAGGGCGGCGCCCGGGGGCTCTCCCGCCTGCGGATCCTCTGCCAGGTCGGCGGTGCCAAGGGTGGCAACGGCTGGCCGATGTCACGGCGGACCGCGTGGGTGGGCTGTGGTAAGAATGCGGACCGTCCGGGGTAGTCTGGGGCGATCCGGGGGAAACGCCGGAAGGGCGTTTTGAGGCTGGTACTGGTAGCGGCTCCCGGACTCGAACCGGGGACTCACGGATTATGATTCCGTTGCTCTAACCAACTGAGCTAAGCCGCCACCTTGGCGAACAGCGCTTACTCTACCACGGGCCATCCCGACGTCAACACCAGGCCGGCCCGGCGGCCGGCTTTTTTCGTCGGCGGGGGCCAGGGCGGGGCCCTCAGCGCGGCCTCGAGTCGGGCCAGAGCGCCTCGATGCGCCGGCGGGCCTCGGCGAGGTCCTTGGCGCGGTGAATGAGGGCGGTCTCGGCGAGGTGCCGGTTCATGGGGGTATCCATGAGGATGCCCGGGATGTTCAGGGCTGAGGTCACGGCCGGTATCTGGGTGCAACTGTCGTCGATGATGAGGCCGACCTCGAGGTCGCGGCAGGCGTCGACCTTGCTGCCGCCGGTGTAGCGCACGCCGTGGTAGAGTCCGGGGAAGTGGCGGTTGAGCCAGGCCTCGGTGGTCTCCTGGGCGTGGCTGCCGCGGTAGGTGACGATGAAGACCTCGCAGCGGGGGTGGAGCCACTCGAGGAAGTCGCGGCTGCCGGGGAGGGGCGCGAGGGTGGCATAGCCGCCACCGTAGCGTATGCGGTCGTGGACCGCCATGGGGAAGACGTCCCAGGCGAGGGCCTGGTCGCGGGTCAGGCTGACGCCGTTCATCTGGCGGTGCGTCTCGATCAGGCAGGCGATGAGGTCGGACAGCACGTCGTCAAGATCCAGGGCTACGCGCATGGGAGGCACTCCTTGTCGGCCGGTCGGTGCGGGGGCGTCTGCCGAGCGGTCCGGTGGCCGCAGCGAAAGTATGGATGGCCCCGGGCATTTCGTCAATGGGGCGCGAGGCCGCGGGACTGCGGGAGTTCGGTGGCGTGGCGGGGCGCATCCCGGGGGCCGCAGGCCCTGGGTCTCGAGCCTGCCGGAAAGGGACTCAAGCGACAGCAGCGACTCCAGGGGTGGAGGCGGCGCGGTCCCCGGCGTCCCCGGCGTCCCCGGTGTCCCTGGTGTCCTTTCCGGGCGCGGTCCTGGGCTCGACCTTGGGGGCATGGCAGGGTATGGTGTCGCGACGCCAGCGGACGCCGGCATGGCGTCGTCGGGCGCGCCACGGCGGCGGGTCCGCGTGATGGCGCCGCCGGCCGTCGCGGCTCGGCGGCGGCGTGCGGGAAGCATGAGGACAGTGCAGGCCGATGCCGACTCACGACATCCTGGGACGAGCTTCCCGCCGGTGGCGGCGGGGCTGGATCTGCGGCTGGGCGGCACTGCTGGCGGCGCTGGCTCTGGTCGGGGCGGAGGCTGGCAAGGAGACGACGCCGATGACGACCCTCGTCCGCGAGACCTTTGACGCATACCCCAATGGCACGCCGGTGCCGCCCGGGTGGTGGGTCGAAGGCGGCGAGCGTGTCTTCATCGAGGCTGGCCGTCTGCGCGTCCAGGCCGATGCGCGGCCGGAGGCCCTGGCGCCGGACCGCCACAACCAGGTCTGCACGGTGTGGTGTCCGCAGGAGATCGCGGGCGATGTGCGCATCGCCTTCCAGGCCATGGTCCTGGCTTCTGAAACGGACGTCCGGAACATCAACTTCTTCTTTATCTACTCCGAGCCCTCGGGGAGGTCGCTGTACGAGACGCGAGCCGGGCGGAACGACGGCGCCTACAGCGCCTACCACCAGCTCAACGGCTACATTATGACGTTTCTGGCGGACCACCCGAAGGCCCGCGAGTACCACCCTGACGGTACGGGCAAGGCCCGTCTGCGGCTGCGGCGCTGTCCGGGTTTCGAGCTGGTCGCCGAGGCTCGCGACTACCACTGCCACCTCGGCCGGGCCTATGAGGTGGTCATCACGCGGCGCGGCGGCCGGATCACGGTGGCCGTCGATGGGACGATCTACCTGGACTGGCAGGACGCGCAGCCGCACGCGGCGGGCCTGGTCGGCTTCCGGACCTTCCAGACCGACCTCTGGTTCGATGCCCTGGAGGTCACGCGTCTGGGCCCGGTCGAGGGTGCCGAGTGAGGCCCTGAGCGGTTGGCGCGGGTGGGTTCCGTCGGGGCAGGTCGGGAGAGCGTCCGGGGGTTGCCGCGGGCGTTCGGGCAGTCAGGAGAGCGGAGCACCGGCTCATGAATATCGTCATTGCGGGTGCCGGCGAGGTCGGCCGGGAGCTGGCCTGGTCGTTCTGGGACCAGCGCAACAACATCACGGTCATGGACCGTTCGGCCGGGCTGCTGGAGCGTCTGCGTGACCGTCTTGACGTGATGACGGTTCACGGCGACTGCGCCGTGGTCGAGACCCTGAAGTCGGCGCGGATTGCCGAGGCCGATCTCTTCATTGCGGCGACGGGCTCCGACGCCTCGAACATCCTGGCCTGCGGCGTCGCGCGTCATTTCAAGGTCGGCCGCACTGTCTGTCGGCTGAGCAACGCCGGCCTCTTCAGTGAGGCCGACGGCTGGGCGCCGGCGGGGCTGGGGATCGACCACATCATCTTCCCTGACGCCGAGTGCATCGCCCAGATCTGCGATGCCCTCGAGCACCAGGCCGTGGTCGAGCGCATCGTGCTGAGCTACCCGGGAGCCGAGTGCACGGCCCTCCGCCTGAGCCCCGAGTCGAGCCTGGTGGGCAGCTCGCTGCAGGACTTCCCGGACCCGGAGGTCCTTGCCCGCACGCGCTTCCCGGCGATCGTGCGGCAGCGCCGGCTGGTGATGCCGCGCGGGGGGACGGTGCTGCAGGCCGGCGATGAGGTCTACATCGCCGGCGAGCACCACGCCGTGGCGGCCCTGCGGGATCGCTTCTGGCCCGACCACGACACCAGCGGCCCGGTGCTGGTGGCAGGCGCCAACCGCCTGACGCGGCAGTTGGTGCCGCGCCTGTGTGACAGCGGCCTGTCGGTGCGCGTCATCGAGGCGTCCGAGGAGCCGGCGACGCTATTCCTGGACGAGCTGGGTCGGCGCGCCATGCTCATCCGCGGCGCCGCCACCGACAGCGATGTCCTTGAGGAGGCCGGCGTCAATGGCTGCCGGGCCTTCATCAGCATGCTCGACGACGACGAGGACAACATCCTCTGCAGCCTCCTGGCCAAGCAGCAGGGCGCGCGCAAGGTGATCACCGTGACGAACAAGGCCGAGTACGTGGATATCGTGCCGGCCATGGGCGCCATCGACTGCGGCTTCAGCCCGCGTCTGGCGGCGGTGAACTCGGTCCTGAAGAGCGTCACGACGGACGAAGTGCGGGTGCAGGCGGTGCTCAACCGCGCCCGCGCCCACATCTACGAATTCCGTGTCGTCCCGGGTGTGCCGCTGTGCGGCTGTCGCCTGGCTGACTGCCGTCTGCCGCCCTCGGCGGTGTTCGCCCTGGTCATTCGCCGCGCCGAGGCCCTGGCGGCCACCGGCGACCTGATCATCGAGCCCGACGACCGCGTCGTCATGATCGCCACGCCCGAGCACGCCCGTGACCTGGAGAAGCTGCTGACGCGGCGGAGCTTCCTGAAGATTGCCAGGAGGTTTGCATGAACCTCCGCGCTGTGACCAACGCCATCGCCTCGATCCTGATCATCGTCGGCGCGGCCATGCTCACCGCGGTGCCGGTCGGGCTGGCCATGGGCGACCCGCCGGGGGTGCTGCGCGTCCTGCTGTACTGCTCCCTGGGGACCATGGCGGTGAGCGGCCTGGTCGTGGTCCTGGCGCGGCACGGCCAGACGCTGGTCTTCGGCTTTCACGAGGGCTTTGCGGTGGTCAGTCTGAGCTGGGCGGCGGCGACCCTGGTCGGGGCCTTGCCCTACCTTCTCATCGCGGATCTGCACTGGTGCGACGCCATCTTCGAGACCATGTCCGGTTTCACGACCACCGGCGCCAGCGTCATCGAGCGCGGCCTGCCGTTACGCTCGGGGGGGGCTCTCAGCCAGGGCCTGGCTGACCTGCCCTCGGCGCTGCTGTACTGGCGCGCCCTGACGCACTGGCTTGGCGGCATGGGCATCGTGGTGCTGTCGGTGGCGATCATGCCGTGGCTCGGCCTCGGCGCTCAGCAGCTCTTCCGGGCCGAGGTGCCGGGGCCGACGCATGACCGCATCACGCCGCGCATCGCCGACTCGGCGAAGATCCTCTGGGGCGTCTATCTGACCCTGACCCTGCTGCAGACCGGCCTGCTGTGCCTGTGCGGCATGTCGTTGTTTGACGCCTGGTGTCACGCCTGCGCCACCATCGCCACCGGCGGGTTCTCGACCCGCCAGGAGAGCCTGGCCTTCTACCACAGCGCCGCCATCGAGGCGGTCACCATCCTCTTCATGTTCCTCTCCGGTGCCAACTTCCTCCTCCACTACCGCACGTTGCGCGGCGAGTGGCGTTGTCTGTGGAAGGACGAGGAATTCCGCTTCTACACGGCCGTCTGTCTGCTGGCCACCGCCAGCATCGCCCTGATGCTCACCGGCCGCACCATCGTCACCACCGCCGGCGAGACCGTCCTGTCGGCGGGCTATCTGACCAGCCTGCGCTACGCGGCCTTCCAGGTTGTCTCGATTGTGACCACCACCGGCTTCGTCACCGCCGACTTCAATCCCTGGCCGGCGTACTGTGCCGCGGTGCTGGTCCTCCTCATGGCCCTGGGCGGCTGTGCCGGCTCGACGGCCGGCGGCATGAAACAGTCGCGCATCCTGCTGCTCCTGCGCTATGGCGTCTTCCAGGTCGAGCGCTGTCTGTTCCGGCGGACCATGTCGAACGTCCGCTTCAACGGCCAGCGCATCGACCCGATGGTCCTGCACAAGATCCTCGCCTTTTTCTTCCTGTTCATGGCGGTCAACGCGGCCGTGACCCTGGCGCTGTGTCTGCTGGGAGTCGGCGACCTGATGACGGCCGCGACGGCCACTCTCAGCAGCCTGGCGAATGTCGGCCCCGGCCTGGGTCAGGTGGGCGCCACCTCGACCTACGCCTGGATGCCGCCGGCGGCCAAGCTGCTCCTGTCGTTCACCATGCTGCTCGGGCGTCTTGAGCTGTACACCGTGCTGGTGATGTTCCTGCCCTCGTTCTACCGCTGAGGCGATGATCACGACGGTACGGGGCCGGCCGGGCCGGCCGGCTGAACCGGAGAGCTGCGCCATGACGACGAATCGGGAAGGCTCCGCGGCGACCTGGGAGGTCGTCACGGCCCGTGATGTGAAGGTGCCGATGCGCGACGGGGTGCGTCTGGCGACGGACCTGTATCTGCCGGCGCGCTCGGGTCGGCCGAGTGCGGGGCCCTGGCCGGCGCTGCTCCTGCGGACGCCGTACAACAAGGCCGGCAATGCCGCCGCCGGGGAGTACTACGCCCGCCGCGGCTACATCTTCGCCTGCCAGGATGTCCGCGGCCGCTACGCCTCCGAAGGCGACTTCCATGCCTTCATCGGCGAGGAGCGCGATGGCTACGACGCCGTCGAGTGGCTGGCCGCGCAGGATGGCTGCGATGGCCGTATCGGCACCCTCGGCGCCTCGTACTGCGCCGCGGCGCAGAGCGCATTGGCCTGTCTGGCGCCGCCGCATCTCGGGGCGATGGCGGTGCAGTTCGGCCCGTCGAGCTACTTCCACAGCTCGATGCGTCACAACGGCGCCCTCGAACTGCGCTTCATGGTATACGCCTTCAGCGTGGCATCCACCAGCCATGAGGCCGCCGCCAATCCGGGTCTGCGACAGGTGCTCGAGGAGGCCTGCCGGCGAGTGTGGGACTACCTCGAGCTGGGGCCCATCCGCCGCGGCGCGACGCCCCTGGCGCTGCTGCCGCACTACGAGCAGTGGGCCCTCGATCTGCAGAACCACGTCCTCTATGATGACTTCTGGCGGCAGCCCGGCTTCGGCCCGCGCGACCACTACGACAGCCACGCCGATGTCCCGACCCTGTACATCGGCGGCTGGTACGACACCTACACCCGCGGCACCCTCGAGAACGCCGTCGCGATGCGCCGCCGTCAGCGCTGGCCGGTGCACGTGGTCGTCGGGCCCTGGCACCACGGCGGCGCCGGCCTGCGCGAGGCCGGCGACTGCTGGTTCGATGCCAGTGCCGCGGTCGACATGGAGGCCCTGCGTCTGCGCTGGTTCGACCAGTGGCTGAAGGGGATCGACACCGGCCTGGCTACGGCGGCGCCGGTGCGCTGGTTTGCGATGGGCGGCCCGGGTCGGCCCGAGGCGCCGCTGCCGCGCCGCGGCCTGCTGTGGCGGGCCGGGTCGTGGTGCGAGGCCGAGTCCTGGCCGCCGCCCGAGTGCCGCCCGACGCCGTTCTACCTGCACGGCGACGGCCGCCTCGACGACGCCCCGCCGGGACCCGACGAAGAACGCTGCAGTACCTATACCTACGACCCGCGGCAGCCCGTGCCGACCATCGGCGGCAATCTCTCGGCGATGCCCCTCGCGGCGGGCGGCTTCGACCAGCGCACCGACGAGCGTTTCACCCCGGGACGCGCCGGGGTGCCCCTGGCGTCGCGCCCGGATGTCCTCGTCTTCCAGACGGCGCCCCTGGCCGCGCCCCTGACGCTGGCCGGCCCGGTGCGGGCCAGGCTCTTTGTTTCGAGCGACGCCCCCGACACCGACTTCACGGCCAAACTGGTCGAGGTCCTTCCCGCGAGCCCGGAGTGCCCGGGCGGTGCGGCGGTCAATCTCACCGAGAGCATCGCCCGCCTGCGTTTCCGCGAGGGCTACGACCACGAGGTCCCGTACAGCCCGGGGCAGGTCGTCGAGCTGTCGTTCGAGCTCTTCCCCACTGCAGTGCGTATCGAGCCCGGCCATGCCTTGCGGGTGGACATCTCCAGCAGCAACTACCCGCGCTTCGATCGGAATCGCAACAGCGCCGAGCCCCTCGGCACGGGCCGGACCTGGCGTCTGGCCAACAACAGCCTGCACCACTCGAGCGAGTATGCCTCCTGCCTCGAGCTGCCGGTGCTGCCGGGCAGAGGAGGCTGATGATGACTCGGCGGGCCTTGGCCGCGGGACTGCTTGGCGTGATACTGGTCAGTGCCGTGTGTTACTTCGTCGACGAAGTGATCCGGCAGGGCCAGGTCATCTCGTCGCTGATGCCGGTGGCGATCTACGGCGGCCTGGTGCTGTTCGTGCTGGTGGGGTACCCCCTGGCGGCGCGTCTGGGCGGTGACCGCTGGCGTCTGCGGCCGGCCGAGATCATCACCATCTTCTGCTTCCTGCTGCTGGCCTGCGGCATCCCGGGTCTGGGGCTGGTGCAGTACCTGCCGCCGGCGGTGATGTTCCCGCACCACGACCTGCGGCAGCGTCCGGGCTGGGTGAAGGAGGATGTCGTCGCCATTGCGCCGGCGCGGATGCTGGCGGATGTCGCCGGTGACGAGAGCCGGGCTCTGGATGGCTATGTCACCGGCCTGTCGATCGGCGACCGCCACATCGCGCCGTGGGCGGTGCCGTGGTCGGCCTGGCTGCGGACGCTGTCGTTCTGGGTGCCGCTGCTCCTGGCGGCGACGCTGGCGATGCTGGCCTTGGCGACGGTCTTTCATACGCAGTGGGCCCGCCATGAGCAGTTGCCCTACCCGATCGCGACCTTCACCGCCAGCCTCCTGCCCGACGCCAGCGGCCGGCCTGCCTTTCTGGGCAGCCGGCTGTTCTGGATCGGCTTCGCACTCGTCTTCGGCATCCACCTCAATAACTACCTGGTGCGCTGGCTGCCGGAAATGCTCATCCCGATCCGCACCAGCTTCGACTGCTCGGCACTGTCCAAGCTGGCGCCGGTGCTGGTCCAGGGCGCCGGTCAGGGCCTCTTCCAGCCCTCGATCTGGTGGCCGGTGCTCGGCCTGGCCTACTTCCTGCGCACCGATATGACCTTCACCCTGACCGTCACGCCGTTCATCTACTGCAGCATCTTCGGTGCCTTCGCGATGATCGGCGTGCCCTTCCGCTGCGGCCGAATGCTCGGTCCGAGCCTGGAGCAATCGATCTACGCCGGCGGCTACATGGCGATCCTTCTCATGCTGCTGTACACCGGCCGTCACTACTACCGGCACGTGCTGCGGAACAGCCTTGGACTGCGGCCGCGCGAGGCGGTCGAGCCGCACGCGGTCTGGGGCATGCGGGTGTTCATCGTCGGCACGGCGCTCTTCGTCGTGCAGTTGGTGCTGGTCGGCCTGGACTGGCAGCTCGCGCTGATCTACACGGCCCTGATGTACATGGTCCACATCGTCATCAGCCGCATGATCGCCGAGACCGGCGGCTTCATCATCGGTACCTACGTCTACCCCTGCGTCATGATCTGGGCCTTCTGCGGCACTGCCGCCCTCGGGCCGCGGACGCTCCTGATCATGTTCCTGGTGTCGACCATGCTGGTCAGCGGTCCGGGCTGGGCGCCGATGCCGTTCTTCGTCCAGGCGCTGAAGCTCGGCGATGTCTTCCATCTGGACCCCGGGCGCCTGGCGCGCTGGGGCGTGGCCATCGTCGTCGTGGCGATGCTGGTCTCGGTACCGGCGACCATCTACTGGCAGTACGACCGCGGTGCCCTGACCTCGGGCTGGGCGCGTTCGACGTCGTGGTACTCGTTCGAGAACATGGTCGACGTTCGTCAGCGCCTGCGGGCTCAGGGCCTCCTCGAGACCGCGGAGACGGTCCGCGGCTTCGAGCGCCTGGGGTATCTCTCGCCGGACCGCCAGCAGGTGACCGCCTTCCTGATTGCCCTGGTGATCGCGCTGGGGCTGGCCTTCGCGCGCCTGCGCTTCACCTGGTGGCCGCTGCACCCGATGGCCTTCGTCTTCCTGGGCGGCTTCCCGTCGTACTTCACCTGGTTCTCGTTCTTCCTGGCCTGGCTGATCAAGGTCGCGGTCACCCGCTACGGCGGGGCGCGCCTCTACGAGCAGCTCAAACCCCTGATGGTCGGGATCATCGCCGGGAGTGTCCTCGGCGCCCTGCTGCCAATGCTGGTGGGCGCCATCTACTACGTCGTCGCCGGGCGGCCGCCCTGAACGCCTCGCGCCCCGAGGCGTCGCCGCAAGGGGCGCTCAAGGCGTCGCTTGCGAGGGCGGGCAAGTCAGCCATTCCGGCTGTATGGTGCCTCGTTGCGAGGGCGTTGGTGGCGGTGGCGGTCTCAGGGCAGGTCCCCTGGGGAACCTGACGACCTGGGGTGGCCGTGTGCCGAAGTGGTGGAGACAGGCCCGGTAGTGGTATAGCCAAGGAGGGATAGCGATGGCCCAGGACAGGACGCAGCCGCCGCAGGACAAGGCCGCCGCCGCGCTCCTGGCGTCGCGGCTTCCCGAGGCGCTCTTCGATGCCCACGTCCACCTCCAGCCGCCTGGCAAGGCCCCCCATGGCAGCGCCCTGACCCGGGCCGGCTGGCGCCGCGACCTCGGCCGCCAGGTCGGCGTGGCGCGGCTCACCGGCGGGCTGTTCATGCCGATGCCGGGCCGCGGCCAGCCGATCAAGGCCAATGACTGGATCCTTAATCAGAAGGACTGGCAGGCCCAGGACCGCCTCCTGGTCCTGGCCGCGCCGGATATGCCCCGTCAGCGCCTCGAGGAATGGCTCGAACGCGACCGGGTCGTCGGTCTGAAACCGTACCACCTCTTCGGCGCGTCGAAGTCCTCCACCTTCGACCTGCCCCTGGAGGCCTTCTGCCCGGAGTGGTTCTGGGAGCTCTGTGCGGCGCGGGACGCCGTGCTGATGCTGCATCTGGTGCGCCCGCACGCCCTGGCGGACGAGACGAACCTCAGCTACCTCCGGGGCTGCGCCGAGCGCTACCCGCGGGTGCGGGTGGTCCTGGCGCATGCCGGCCGCGGTTTCCATGCCCCGGACACCGTGGCGGCGGCCGGCTCCCTGGCGCACCTTCCGAACCTCTGGTTCGACAGCTCGGGGATCTGCGAGGCCGATGCCCTGACGGCGGTCCTCGAGCACTTCGGGCCGCATCGACTGCTGTGGGGCTCCGACTACCCGGTGTCGCAGCAGCGCGGGCGCTGTGTGACCGTCGGTGACAACTTCGCCTGGGTCGCGCCCGAGCGCATCGACGCGCCGGCCTCGAGTCCGGCCTGCGCCACCTGGGCGGTGGGCCTCGAGGCGTTGCGGGCGCTGTTCACGGCGGCGGACCGCTTCGGCCTGGATGCGTCGGACCTGCGCGCCATCTTCAGCGGCAACGCCGCCACGCTGCTCGGCCTGCCGCAGGAGACGCGCGAGGATGTGCAGAGCCTCTACGCCCGGGCGCAACGCCGCATACCGGGCGGCACGCAGCTCCTGAGCAAGCGTCCCGAGATGTTCGCGCCGGGGCAATGGCCGGCCTACTTCCGCGAGGCGCGCGGCTGCCGGGTCTGGGATACCGACGGCCGCTGCTACATCGACTTCGCCAGCAACGGCGTCGGCTCCTGCCTTCTCGGTTTCCGCGACCCGGACGTCACCCGTGCCGTGCAGCGCCGGATCAACCTCGGGAGCATGAGTTCGCTCAGTCCGGCGGAGGAGCTCGAGCTGGCGGATCTCCTCTGCGAGCTCCATCCATGGGCGCAGAGCGTGCGGTTTGCGCGTTGCGGCGGTGAGGCGGGCGCCATGGCGGCGCGCATCGCGCGGGCCTCGAGCGGGCGCACGCGGATTGCGATCTGCGGCTACCACGGCTGGCATGACTGGTACCTCGCCGCCAACCTCGGCAACAACGACGTCCTGGCACCCCACCTCATGCCGGGCCTGACCGCGGCGGGCGTGCCCCGCGAGCTGCGGGGCACGACGCTGGCCTTCCGGTACAACGACCTGCGCGCCTTCCAGGCGATCATCTCGACCTTCAGTCACGACCTGGCCTGCATCATCATGGAGCCGGCCCGGCTGGACCCCCCCGAGCCGGGCTTCCTGGAGACGGTACGGGCCGAGACGCGCCGCCATGGCATCCTCCTGGTCTTCGACGAGATCACGATCGGCTTCCGGGTCGCGGTCGGCGGCGTGCACCTGCCGCTCAACGTCGCGCCGGACATGGCCATCTTCGCCAAGGCCCTCGGCAATGGCCACCCGATCGCCGCCGTCATCGGCGCCGCGGCGGCCATGGATGGCGCGCATCACTCCTTCATCAGCAGCACCGCCTGGACCGAGGCGGTCGGGCCGGCCGCGGCTCTGGCCACGGTGCGCAAGATGCAGCGCGTGGGACTGCCCAAGCACCTGGCCTGGGCCGGCGAGGCCGTCAAGGCCATCTGGCGACGCTGCGCCGAAGCGGCCGGCATCCACATTAAGGTCACGGGCGGCTTCCCCTGCATGGCGCATCTGCAGTTCGACCATCCCGACGATCTGGCGGTGCGCACACTCTACACCCAGGAGATGCTGTCGCGGGGCTTCCTGGCCGGCGCCGCCTACTACCCGACGCTGGCTCACACCGAGCGCGACATGGCGCTCTTCGAGCAGGCCGTCGGCGAGAGCTTCCAGGCCCTCGCCGAGGCCATCCGCGAAGGCACCATCAGCAGCGCTCTGAAGGGCCCCGTGGCGCACTCCGGCTTCCGCCGCCTGATGTCCTGAGGGCCGTCGCCGCAGCCGCGGCGCCGGCTCAGGGGGGGGGCGAGAGTCCGGGTTCTGGCACCCCTCCAGGGTGCGCGGTTCGTGGATTCACGGTTCCGGGGGTCGTGCTCTCGCGCGACCCCCGGCTACGATCTGGCACCCCTCCAGGGTGACCCGGTGAGCGTGGCCGCGATCGTCGATCAGCCCTGCGGGAGGGCCAGGGCTGCCCGAATGGTCATTTCTGGCGCCCCTCCAGGGCTGAACAGGTGAGCGCTGAGGCGATCCTGGGCCAGCCGCCGCGGCGACGGCTGGGGCCGGCTTGGATTCGAGGTCGGGGGCTCTACATTGTCGGCGCGCTCGCCGCTGGTGCGGCTGGCGGTTGCCGCGCCGGCGTCCGAGCATCGTCATGACACCCCCGACGTTACCCATCCTGTCGATTCGCGAGGCCCTGCGTGCCGTTGTGGCGCGTGGCAACCGTGTCGTGATCACGGCGCCGACGGGTGCCGGCAAGTCGACGCAGGTGCCGCGCTACCTGCTCGAGTCCGAGGCGGTCTCCGGCCAGATCCTCGTGCTCCAGCCACGCCGCCTGGCGGCGCGGGTGCTGGCCGAGCGGGTGGCGCGCGAGATGGGCCAGGAGCCGGGTCAGGCGGTGGGGTACCGGACGCGCTTCGAGCACTGCGGCGGGTCATCGACGCGGCTGTGGTTCATCACCGAGGGGCTCCTGCCGCGGCGGCTTCTGGAGTCGCCTGAGCTGGACGGCGTCGGCGCGGTCGTCTTCGATGAGTTCCACGAGCGGCGTCTGACCTCGGATATCACCCTCGGGCTCCTGCGGCGCCTTCAGGAACGCCGTCCGGACCTGCGCCTGGTGGTGATGTCGGCCACCCTGGATGCCGAGGCGGTGCAGTCCTACCTGGGTGGCTGTCCGCACCTCCACGCCGACGGTCGGCTCTACCCGGTGGACATCCGCTATTCAGAGCGTCCGGCCCGTGTCGAGATCTGGGAGGACGCGGCGCGGGCGGTGGTCGGCGTGGTGCGCGAGCAGCCCGCGGGCGACCTCCTGGTGTTCCTTCCGGGCGTCTACGAGATTCAGCGGACGATGGCGGTCTGCCGGCGGATGCTCTCGCAAGTGGAGATCCTGCCGCTCTACGGCGATCTGCCGCCGGCAGTCCAGCACCGCGTCATGGAGCCCGGCGCCGCGCGTCGGCTGATCCTGGCCACGAACATCGCCGAGACCTCGCTGACCGTCCCCGGGGTCCGTCATGTCATCGACTCCGGCCTGGCCCGCCAGGGCCGCTACGACGCCGGTCGCGGCCTGACCCTCCTCGAGCTGGGGCCGATCAGCCGCGACGCCGCCGACCAGCGTGCCGGCCGGGCCGGCCGCGAGGGCCCCGGGACGTGCTCACGGCTGTGGACGCTGGCCGAGCAGCAGCGCAAGCCGTCGCGGACGGCGCCCGAGGTCCAGCGTGTCGATCTGGCC
>JAGVUW010000080.1 GCA_019136035.1 Verrucomicrobiota bacterium
GTAGATGGCCAGGACATTCGTCTGCCAGGAGCAGAACTCGCTGGCCTGACCGTCGTTCCAGCCGTCGGCGAAGAGCCCGCGCTGGCTGTCCCAGGTGAGCTGGCGCATCGCCTGCGCCACGCGCCCGGCACGCCGGCGCAGGACCTCGGCACGAGCCGCATCGCCGGCCTGGTTGAACAGCCAGGCGGCACTCAGCAGCGCCCGGCAGTAGATCGCGTTCAGCCCGGTGACGATGCCCTCACGGTCGATGTCACCATGGTCGAGGAAGCAGTACGCGCCGCAGCTCCGATGCAGATTGGCCAGAACCTCGCGGCCAGACATCGCCACGCCGTGGTAGTAATCCAGCAGACGCTGCAGATTCGGCAACAGCTCCTTCAGGAGCGCCTCGTCGCCGGTGTACAGATAGTGCCGTTGCAGCCACACCGGCCAGGTCAGCGAGTAGTCGGGCATGTGCAGGAACATGTCGCTCGGGCAGACCGCGTTCATCTCGCCGGTCTCGAACTGCACCCGGGCGAACTCCTCGATCGACTTGCCGGCGAGGTCGTAGGCGCCGAAGGTGTGGTACGCCGCCCACGACTGGATCATGGCGTCGGTGATGTACTGCGTCTGGTCTTTGGCGGGGCCGTCGAGGAAGTGCACCTGCATGGTGCTCTCGAGCGTCCGCCGGCCGGTCTCCCAGATGGCATTGAGCACCGGGTCGGCGCAGGCAAACGACCCCGGCGACGTAAAGTCGCACTCACGCACACAGAGGCCGCAGCCGCTGATCTGAATAGCGTCGACGGCACGCCGCGCCAGGAGCATCAGGTAGCGCAGACCGCGCGGCTGACAGCCCCGCCAGGTCGTCGCGCCCGGGCCGAGGACCAGCGTGCTCACGCACCGACAGCCCTCCAGCAGCGGCGGCACCTGCCAGTCGACGAAGTGCTCGCCCCAGATCACGTCCAGGATGTCGTCATCGCTGCCCTTGACCACGAGCTCCGGACAGCCGTACAGAGTCTGGCCAAAGTCCATCACGACGTACTCGCCGGCCCGCAGCGAAACGCGGTCCAGCGGCGGCAGGCGGATATCAGAAGTCACCTCGAAGGCCCAGCCGCTGAGCACCGCCGCCACGTCGGCCGGACCGGCCGCCGCTCCGTCAAAGGCAACCCGCGGCAACGACCCGAGTTCGACGTTGCCGGCCAGGAGGGGCAGCGGCGTCCGGAAGGGGCCGTACAGCGACCAGCCCTCGGGAGCCGCGTCCTCACCGCCGCGCCGACAGCACAGCAGCCCGGGCTCGACCCCCGGAAACACCAGCGTGATGCCGGCACTCTCGCGCTCGACCTGCTGACCCAGAACCAGGCGGTTCCAGCCACGGTGCAGCGACAGGACCGCCTCGGGATCAACCTGGGGGACCTGGCCGTAACAGGGCTGCCGAGAGTGATTCAGATCAGCCCGCGGCGGCAGCGGCTCGACCCCCTGCGCATGCACCGCCAGGCCGTTGGCGAAGAGAATGCAGGGGTCGTCGGCATGGACCTCGAGGTCCAGATCGACATCGGCGTCGCTGTAGAGGAAGGTCTCGGCAACATAGACGCCGCCGCCACGCTCGTGCGCCAGGGGCCCGAAGGACACCCAGGTCGTCGCCGACGCCGGGCGGCCCTGGCCGCGACAGAGAACCGCCTTCGGGCCATGGCGGTCGAGGCTCCACTCCGGGCTGATGGTCGCCTCCAGCCGGCCGTCCGTCGGCGAGAGCCGCTCGATGTAGTCCGGGTGAGACCAGGTCCGCGCGTTGTACTCCTTGTCCTGCCAGCCGTCGGGATAGGCTCCCAGGTCGACCTGCTCCACGAAGCCGGCGGACTGGCTCGAGCGCGGCCGGTTCTTGGCGTAGCAGTCGGCCTCCCGGCACAGCCACGAATCGTCGGTCCAAACCGACGGCTCGCCGTCGATGTTGAGCTGCAGCCAGAGGCCGCTGGGCTGACGCCGCGACCCGAAGCGGGACACGCCGGTGTTGTGCGCCAAGACCGCGATGGTGTTCTTGCCGGTCTCGACGAGGAAGCCGACGTCGAGGTAGACCACATAGGCCCGCTCGGTCGGGCTCGGCGGCGGCCCGAAGGCGATGTAGCGCCCGTTGATGAAGAGGTGGAAGCGGGTGCGGGCGGTGATCCAGAGCTCTGCCGAGGCCGGCGTCTCGTAGAGCGTCACGTCGCGGCGGAAGAAGACGTAACTCTCCAGCCGCTGCGCCGCCCGGCTGGTCCAGATCCACTTACCGCGGATTTCCTGCGGCAGGACGTACTCGCGCATCGGCCCCTCCGTCGTCTGTCCGGCGGGATCGGAGTCAGACCCCGCCTGCCGTGTGTTCGTCTGCCAAGTCTGTTATATACCCGAAACACACGGTTTGCGAGCGGCTCTGCCTGGGAAAGACGGCAACCGTTCCGGCGGAGGCGCTGTACTCAGTCGCCTCCCGCCGCCGCTTGGGGCTTGCGCTCATCCGGATCGCTGTCGCCATCGGGATCGGGATCGACTGCGGCGTTCCCTCGATTCCGATGGCGACCCCAATCTCGATGGGGGTGCCCCAACCGCCGGATAGGGCCGCACGCGATCGCGCCAAGACCTCGCGTCTCGACGCGGACGGCGGATGCAGCGGCCGAAGCCGGCGCTCATGCACGATGGCGGATGGAGCACGCCGGCGGCGACAGCGCGGCACCGGATACACGTCGAGGGCACGTCGACAGCCCTTCAGCGCGTGAAGTCGAAGGGCTCCTCAAAACGCTTGACGAAGCGCCTGGCCACAGCCTCTTCATCCGGCCCATCGACCGTGATGGAGATGGTGTGGTGACAGCAGATTGCCAGGCTCATGAGCTCGAGAACACTCTTGGCACTGGCGGTGCCGCCGGGAGCGGTGATGCGGATCGTTCCGGGGTAGTCCGAGGCCTCACGCGCAATCAGCAACGACGGCCGACAGTGGATCCCCAGAGCGTTCGTGACCGTAGCCGGTAGCGTCACCATACCCCTGCCCTGCCCTCGGAGGCATCACTCAGCCCGGCCTCGAAACCGGACCTGCGGCGACGCCTGCGTACCCGCGTGGCGCCGACTCCCGCCGGTGCCGGCATAGCCACCGGACACGCCGACGCCGGACCTCACTCAGCGCGCTCAGCCGCCGGGGCCGCCGGCGCGGCTTCCGCCGCGGGGGCGGGGGCCGCCGGAGCCTGAGCCGCCGGCGCGGCTTCCGC
>JAGVUW010000853.1 GCA_019136035.1 Verrucomicrobiota bacterium
GCCAAGTCCCCGGCGTGGAACGCCAGCTAGACCAAGGCGAAACGCCGCTCGCCACCGGTGTGGAGCGCGAGTGTCCACAGACGCGAAGGCGTCCACGAGCTTGGGCGGCGTCGGCAGCACCACGCCGCGGAGTGTCCTACGGGGGGACCGAGTGAACGCCGTCGCGATCTTCGAACAGCCCTGCATGCGCAGCCGTGTCGCTCCCCTTTGCGGCCGCGAGGGGCTATGGTGATGGTGTCATCACGGCACCGTCACTGGCGTCGCGCCGATCATCGACCGAGGTGGAGGAGACGCGGATGCAGCCCTATCCCTGGGATGTCACGGAGTTCTACATGGCGCCAAACGGCCGCGACGACTGGTCGGGTCGTCTGCCGGAGGCGAACGCGGCCGGGAGCGACGGCCCGTTGGCGACGATCCCGGGAGCGCTGCGGCGTCTGCGCGGCCTGAGTGAACGGCCGATGCAGCTCGCCACGCCGCATGTCATCGGGGGCATACGCGGTCCGGTGGTCGTCTGGATGCGTGGCGGCCGCTATGTCGTCTCGGAACCGCAGACGATCACGGCAGCCGAGGCCCTGCCGGTGACCTTCGCGGCCTTCCCTGGCGAAACCCCGGTGCTGGACGGCGGTGTCTGCATCCGCGACTGGCAGGTCGGTACCCATCGCGGCCAGGCGGTCTGGACGGCCGACCTCCCGGAGGTCCGCGCCGGCCGCTGGGACTTCCGGCAGCTCGTCGTGAACGGCACGCCGCGGCCGCGCTCGCGCTGGCCGAAGCGCGGCCTGCTGCGCATGGCGGCGGTGCCGGACCTGCGGCTGCCGGCGAGCTGGGGCAACGACGGCCAGACGCAATTCATCGCCGCCGAAGGCGATGTCAGGGCGTTTCACAACCTCACGGATGTCGAGGTCGTGTACCTGCATTTCTGGATTGAGGAGCGCAGCCCGATCAAGGCCTTCGACCCGGCCACACGCCTGGTGACGATGGCACGGCGCAGCCGGACGAACCTGGTAGGCTGCTCCGGCAGCCAGTTGGCTGACTACTACCTCGACAATGTCTTCGAGGCGCTCTGCGAGCCCGGCGAGTGGTACCTCGACCGCACCGCGGGCCGCCTGCACTACCTCCCCCTGCCCGGCGAGACGCCGTCGGCCTGTGAGGTGGTGGCGCCGCGGGCGCTGCAGCTCCTGCGCCTGGTGGGCTCGGCGCAGCGCCCGGTCGAGCAGGTGCGTTTCCGCGGCGTGACCTTCCAGCACACCGACTGGCGTCACCCCGGCGAGGAACCCCGTGCCAGCCTGGACCTCCTGAGCAACCCGTCGGTGGCATCCTTCAACCGCGGCAACGACGCCGCCAGCGCCCAGGCCGCCGCCGATGTGCCCGGCGCGATCCACCTGGAGTACGCCCGCCACTGCGCCTTCGAGAACTGCACCTTCCGACACCTCGGCTGGTACGGCATCGACCTCGCCAACGGCTGCCATGGCACCCGCGTCGTGGGCTGCGACCTCGCCGATCTCGGCGCCGGCGGCATCAAGATCAATGGCACCGCCAGCGCCGAACCCGAAGCCGGACGGACCGGATGGAACCGCATCACCGACAACCATATCCACCGCGCCGGGAGGGTCTTCCACAGCGCCGTCGGGGTGCTGAGCATGAACGCCGCCGGCAATGTCATCGCCCACAACCACATCCACGACCTCTACTACAGCGGCATCTCCTGCGGCTGGGTCTGGGGCTACGGGCCCAGCACCAGCCACGACAACCTCATCGAGAAGAACCACATCCACGACATCGGCCAGGGACTGCTCTCGGATATGGGCGGCGTCTACCTGCTCGGCGTCCAACCGGGGACCGTCGTCCGCGGCAATGTCATCCACGACGTGACCAAGGCCCACTACGGCGCCTGGGCCCTGTACACCGACGAGGGCTCGAGTCACATCATCCTCGAGAATAACCTCTGCTACCGCACCAACGGCCATATCTTCCACCAGCACTACGGCCGCGAGAACACGGTGCGCAACAACATCTTCATCCAGGGCGCCGAGGCCGTCACCGCCTGCTCGCGCATCGAGCCGCACGTCAGCGCGGTCTTCTTCCGCAACATCATGGTCAGCGCCGGCACCCCGATCTTCGCCAATGACTACGGCGCCGGCGCCCGGCGCATCCTCAGCGATGGGAACCTCTTCTGGGATACGACCCGGGCGCAGCCCGTGCTCAGCCGCGGCGGCGCCGGCCGGCCGGAGGCCGACCTCGCCGCCTGGCAGGCCCGAGGCTTCGACCTGCACTCCCGCCTCGCCGACCCCGGCTTCGTCGACCCCGCCAAGGACGACTTCCGCCTGCAACCCGATTCCCCTGCCCTGGCCCTGGGCTTCGAGACCCTCGACCTGCACGACGTCGGGCCGCGACCGCCCGACCAGCGCGAATGAGGCCACGGCAGCCGACTCCGGCGGTCGCGGCGGGCGTTCCCGGGGTTACAGTGTGGGCAGTCTCACCCAACCGAGTGACGTCGAGGATCACGCCATGGCCACACAGACCTACCTGGAACGCCTGTGCGCGCACCGGCCGAGCCCGAACTTCGAGCAGCTCCGCGCCGTGCTGCAGCGCCGCCGGCCGGAACGCCCCACGCTCTTTGAGTTCTTCCTCAATGGCCCGCTCTACGCCACCCTCGCCGGCAAGGCCTTCCAGCCGCGCGCCGACGGCCTGGATGCCCTGCGGCAGGTGATGTGGGCCTTCTGGCAGGCCGGTTATGACTACGTCACCTACCGCCCGCCGGAATTCCACTTCCCGGCCGGCGACCACGCTCAGGGCCAGACCATCTCCCTGAACGACGGCGTCCTGATTTCGGACCGGGCCAGTTTCGAGGCCTACCGCTGGATCGAGCCCGACCGCTGCGACTACTCGCCGCTGGAACGCATCGGGCCGGAGTTGCCACCGGGGATGAAGGTCATGCTCTTCGGTCCCGGCGGCGTCCTCGAGAACGTCATCCGCCTGGCCGGCTATGACAACCTCTGCTTCATCCTCGCCGATGACCCGGCCCTGGCGCGGGACCTCTTCGACGCGGTCGGCTCACGCCTGGTGCGCTTCTACCAGATTGCCTGCCAGATCCCGACCGTCGGCGCCGCCATCTCCAACGACGACTGGGGCTTCAAGACACAGCCCATGCTCAGCCCGGCCGACCTCCGGCAGTACGTCTTCCCCTGGCACCGCCGCATCG
>JAGVUW010000738.1 GCA_019136035.1 Verrucomicrobiota bacterium
CTGCCGCGACCAGGCCCCGGCCGTCACCGCCAGCGGCCACGCCAGCGCCGGCGGCGCCACCGGCGGCGGCGCGCCACACCAGCCCAGCGGCACGTCCGGGTCGAACAGACCCGGCACCACCCACAGGCCGCGGTCCAGCGCGAAGTCCTGGTTGTCGTAGATGACCGGATGCACGATCAGACTGTGAACACCCCAGGAACCCGGACCTGACAGCCCGACGACGAGCTGCCGCTCGGGCGCGCGCACGTAGTGGCTCAAGGACACCTCGCGGGTCTCGCCCGCCGCGAGACTGACCGCCGGCAGGACAGTGGCGCCGTTCAGGCTCACCGCGAAGGGCCCCACAGCCTGACTCGGATGCCCCAGCCGCAGGGTCAGCAGCCAGACGCCCGGATGGACATCGACGAGGAACTCGCCGGCCGTACCGGCCCGGCCCGCCACAGCGTTGTCCAGAACGCCCGGCGACGACACCCGGACCGCCTCCAGGCCGTCGGCACGGCGCCAGCCCCAGCCCTGCGCGGCGCTGTAGATGCAGTCGTCGGCACGCTGGAAGCCCTCGATCTCAGCCGCCGTGCCAAAGGTGAACTGCGCCGCCGCCGGCGTCGGGCCGTGGTAGTTCCACTGGTCATAGGGATGCTTGGCGTCGTAGTCGTAAGCGCCCTCGTACAGGACCATCTTCGAGGTGAAGATGCCGCCGTAAGACCGCGCCGTGGCGCCAAACGAGAACACCACCCAGTCGCCCTGCTTCTCGACATTCCAGGAACCGACCGGCTCGCCGTACATCGGGTAGTCCTGCTTCGAAAGCACGCCGTGGGGATTGCCGTCAAAGACGACGCGCAGGCCCTCGCGCTCGAAGGCGATGTAGCGGCACTTGCCCGCCGTCAGGCTGCCGTCCGGCGTGCCCGCGGTGAGCGTACCCGTGGCTGGCGCCGCGCTCGAGGCCCGGCCGGTCCGCGCTGTGAAACTGGCGCCGGCCAGACGGCTCAGCGGCACCCGGAAGGAGTAGCCGATGGTCGGCTGCTCCTCGATCTGACGGTAGGGCAGCAGACGCATCCGCACCGTCAGCTCCAGACGGCCGTCCTCATGCAGAGCGACCTCCTTGCGGTACTGCAGGCTCTCGCCGCCGTCGTCGAGCACATTGAGCACCGCCGCGGTGCCCTCACGACCCGCCTGAACCCGGCCCGCGCGGCCGGCCTCGGCGTAGGTCATCGCATCGTCGGCAATGAGGACCTCCCCGCGCAGCCGGACCTCCAGGCCCGCGGCGACGCGCACCGCAAACGGGCCGCTACTCAACGACGCCTCCTGGGCCGCCGCCCCCAAAACCCCGCAGATCAGCGCCGCCCATACTGCCACGCCACCGCTGCATCGAGTCGCCATCGTCGCTGCCTTTCGTCTGGCCGTGCCATCCGCAACCCCACGACTGTAGGGCCGCAACCATGCCGCGTCCAGAGAGGCACCCCGCCGCGCGTGGCGCCGACGCGCCGTACCACCTCCGGCACGTAGGCCCGCGGCGCCGTCCGCGGACCCTCCCGGGCAACGCCATGGTAGATCGGATGTTACGCATCGCATGATGAAGGTCTGCGAAAAATCGTCGACAACACCACGCCGCGATTCCCCCCCCGAGCCCACCCGCGTGGTGCCCGCGGCCCATCCCCCTTTCGCCTCTTTCGTGCCTTTCGTGGTCCGTTCCCCGCCGCCGCCGCCACGGGGCTGAACCAAAGACAACGAGCATTTTCCCAAAGATGGACGATAGTGCCGGCCTTATGACCACTGCATTGGCTCTTCCTCAGGTTATCCAGGGCGGCATGGGCGCCGGCGTCTCCAGTTGGCGCCTGGCCCGGGCCGTCTCGCGTCTTGGCCAGCTCGGCGTCGTCTCCGGCACCGCCCTCGACCAGATCCTCGTCCGACGCCTGCAGACCGGCGATCCCGATGGCCAGGTCCGCCAGGCCCTGCACGCCTTCCCCTTCCCCCGCATGGCCCGGCGCATCATCGATACCTGGTTCGTCCCCGGCGGCCAGCCCGAGGGCGCCGCCTACACGACCGGCGGCATGCACACCCTCGAGGGCCGACGGCCCCTGCAGGAACTCTGCATCGCCGGCAATTTCGTCGAGGTCTACCTGGCCCGCCTAGGCCACACCAACCCGGTCGGCATCAACTACCTCGAGAAAATCCAACTGCCCCACCTGCCTTCGCTCTACGGCGCCATGCTGGCCGGCGTCGGCGCTATCATCATGGGCGCCGGCATACCCCTCGATATCCCGGCCGCCATCACCGCCCTGGCCGGCCACCACGCGGCGTCGTACCCAGTCCGCGTCGCCGGCGCCGCCGCCGGCGCCGACTTCCGCGCCCGCTTCGACCCGGCGGAGTTCATCGAGCCCGGAACGCCCACCGCGCCCCTCGAGCGCCCGCTCTTCCTCCCGATCGTCTCGTCACATACCCTGGCCTCGATCATCTGCCGCAAGGCCAAAGGCCCCATCGACGGCTTCGTCGTCGAAGGCCCCCTCGCCGGCGGCCACAACGCCCCGCCGCGCGGCGCCACCGTCCTCACCCCCGACGGCCAGCCGGTCTATGGCCCGCGCGATGTCGTCGACCTCGAGGCCATGCGCGCCCTGCACAAGCCCTTCTGGCTGGCCGGCGCCTACGGCTCACGCGCGGCTTTCCAGTCTGCCCTCGCCGCCGGCGCCGCCGGCGTCCAGGTCGGCACCGCCTTCGCCCTCTGCGAGGAGTCCGGCCTGGAGCCGCACCTCCGCCGCGACCTCGTCGAACGCGCCCTGCGCGGCGAGGCCACCGTCTTCACCGACCTGCGGGCCTCCCCCACCGGCTTCCCCTTCAAGGTCGCCGCCCTCGATGGCACCCTCTCCGAAGCCGCACCCTACGAACAGCGCCGCCGCGTCTGCGACCTCGGCTTCCTGCGCGAGCCCTGGCTCAAGCCCGACGGCAGCATCGGCTACCGCTGCCCGGCTGAACCCGAGAAGAGCTTCGTCGCCAAGGGCGGCAATCCCGACGATGTCGCCGGACGCAAGTGCCTCTGCAATGCCCTCGTCGCCAACATCGGCATGGGCCAGCGCCTCAGCAACGGCGCCCTCGAACTGCCCCTCGTCACCCTCGGCGACGACCTCGCCAACATCGGCCAGTTCTGCACCCCCGAACACCCCGACTTCACCGCCGCCGACGTCCTGCGCGTCCTCCTCGGCTGAA
>JAGVUW010000295.1 GCA_019136035.1 Verrucomicrobiota bacterium
GTTCCGCGCCATAGTCACCTCCATAGGCTACGGAGGCAATATCGCGCAGAATCCACGGCTATGCAAGCCTAAGTGAAGAGTATTAGTCCGACCAGTCCGACCAGTCCGACCAGTCCGACCAGTCTTCCCCCGCGCCCGGGCCGGCCTCGTGAGGCATCGTTCGGGCTGGCCGGGGGCGCCGGAGTGGCTACAGTGCGGGGGTTCCGGTCGGGGCCAGCGCGGGCCTGACGGCCGGCGGGAGAGTGTGCGGCTATGGCCTCGTCACGGCGGATGGTCTTTCAACGTCTCGATCTGGCGGCCTTCCTGAGCTTCTTCACCTACGCCGCGGGAGCGGTGGTGGTGCCGGTGGCGCTGGTGGCGCTGGCGGCCGACCTGGGCTTCCCGCTGGACGAGGGCGGCATGTCGGCCGGGGGCGTACTGCACCTCGGCCGTACCCTGAGCATGGTGGGCGCCATGCTGCTCTGCGGCATTGCAGCGGGTCGCTGGGGGCAGCGGCGGACCTTCGGGTGGTCGGTCCTGCTGATGGCCCTGGGGCTCGCGCTGGCGGCACTGACGCCGACCTATGCAGTCCTGCTGGCGGCGATCCTCGTTGCCGGTGTCGGCGAGGGCGTCGTCGAGGGCCTGGCGACGCCGTTCGTGCAGTCGCTGCACGAGGATGAGCCCGGGCGTTACCTCAACGTCGCGCACTCCTTCTGGTCGATCGGGGTCTTTGTGACGGTGCTCCTCTCCGGGGCGCTCCTGTCGCTCGGTGTGTCCTGGCGCTGGCTGCTGGCGGGGATCGCGCTCCTGGGCGTGTTCCCCGGGATGCTCCTGCTGTGGCCGTCCCGCCGCGGCGCGCCGGCGGCGGTCGCGGCACCGGTGCCCTGGCGGCGGGTGGTGGGGCAATCCGCCGAGATTGTGCGCCTGCCGCGGTTCTGGCTCTTCTTCGCCGCCATGTTCCTGGCCGGCGGCGGCGAGTTCTGCCTGACCTTCTGGAGTGCCACCTACATCCAGCTCAACCTGGGGCAGGACGCCTGGGCGGGCGGCGTGGGCACGGCCTGCATGGCAGCCGGGATGGCCCTCGGCCGCGGCGGCTGGGGCTACCTGATCCGCCAGCACCACCTGCACCGGCTCATCCTGGGCTCGGCGCTGGCCGGCGTGGCAGTGACGCTGTGCCTGCCCGTGGTCACGACGCTGGGGCTGTTCCTGGTGCTGCTCTTCCTGGCCGGCCTGGCCACAGCACCCTTCTGGCCGAGCGTCCAGAGCCGCTGTGCCGACCGCCTGCCGCAGGTCGATACCACCATGCTCTTCATCCTGCTCTCGTGCGCGGGAGTGCCCGGCTGCGGGGTGCTGACCTGGCTCATGGGTGTCCTGGGCGATGGCCCGACCGGGCTCGGCGGCGCCTTCTACCTGGTGCCGGCCTGCTACCTGCTCCTGGCCGGCATCATGGCCTGGGACGGCCTGCTCGGCGCCGCACCGCGAGCTGCCGCGCCGGCCCGCCACGGCGGCACCGGGCGCTGAGCTGAGGGAGGGCGGCTCGTGCACGCGCTCGCGTCCGTAGGTCACTCGGCCTCCAGGCGGCGACGCGGTCGGCGCTACCCGCTGTCCTGTCCGGCGCACGGGCGCCGCCGGAATCCCGCCGCGATCGCCTTCAGGGCACGGCGGCAGCCTGGGCCGTCAGGAGGAAGACCGGGTAGTCGCGGTCCGCCTTCGCGACCGTGCAGACGACGGCACTCTCGATGGCGGTGAAGCCTGCGGCCTGGACCTGGGCGCCGAGGCGTTCCGGGTCGAAGCCGGTGTGGGGTACCTCGTCGGCGCCATGGAACGACCCATCCTCGGCGCAGAGGTCGGCCAGGGCCAGGAAGCCGCCGGGGCGGAGGACCTTCCGGAAGGCCTGCAGGAGGCGGTCGGTCTCGGCGATGTGGTGCAGGACCATCGCGCTGACAACGAGGTCGAAGCGCCCTGTCGGCAGCGGGTCGGTCAGGAGGTCGAGGCGTTGTGGGTGCAGGGCCGGCAGGCCGGCGCGGGCGACCTTCTCACGGACTTGGTCGAGCATGCCCTCGGAGGTGTCGGCCGCGGTGATGGCGCCGACCCAGGGCGACAAGAGGACGCTGAGCATGGCGGTGCCGCAGCCGTACTCCAGCATGGCCATGCCGCGGTGCAGCGTCAGGCGTTGGCGCAGGGCGGCAACGATGGCCAGGTTGCGGCTGCGGCGGCCGGGGTTGTCGTCCCAGGTGGCGGCCGCGCGGTCGAAATGTTCCGTCGAGATCATCGCAGTGTGGTCCTGAAATACCCCGGGTATCGATGGCGGGCCATAGCATAGCGCCCGGTCGACGGCGGCGACAGCCGCCGCCAGGGACACCGGGGACACCGGGGACGCCGGGGACGCCAGGGACGCCGGGGACGCCAGGGACACCAGGGACACCGGGGACACCGGGGACACCGGGGAGGCCGGGGACGTCGGGGACGCCGGGCGGCTCCGTGGAGGCGCGGGATCCTGGCGGCAAGGAGTCCTGCGGCGAGCCCATCCTTGAGTCCCCTGAGTCCCTTGAGTCCCTTCCCGGCCGACCCCCCGCTGGCCGATGGGCTTGTCAGCGTGACGCCGTCGCGCTAACTTCCCCTGCCGCGGCTGGCCTTGCAGGAACGGCGTCGCCGACCTGCGCCTGCCTTTCCATACCTTAATTATCAGAGGGCTATCGATGGCCGATCCCGTGACCCCGTCCAAGGCCGGCCTTGGCGAGGCATCGACGTTCCGGGAGCGTTCCCGCTATGTCTGGCGTGCCCTGGGATGCCTGCGGCCGTATGCGCGGCTGGTGTTGGGCGCCTACGTCGCGGTGATCGTGGCCAGCCTTCTGGCGGTGTGGATGCCGATTCTGATCCGCGGCATCATCGACGACGGCATCCGCGGGCAGTCGATGACGGCCATCGGCAACGGCTGCGCTCTGCTGATGCTCGCCGCACTGGTGCAGGGCACGGCGACCTTCCTCATGGGGCGGTGGAGCGAGACGGCCTCGCAGAACGTCGCCTTCGACCTGCGCAACCGCTTCCATGCCAAGCTGCAGGACCTCTCGTTCAGTTTCCACGACCAGGCCGAGACCGGGCAACTCCTGTCGCGCAGCGTCGGGGATGTCGACCGCATCCGTTTTCTGACCGGCCGGGCCTTCATCCACATCACACAGATGAGCACCCTTGCCGTGGGTGTCACCGCGGCGATGATGGTCATGGAGTACCGCCTCGGCCTCCTGACCCTGGCGACGGTGCCGCTGTTCGTTCTGGGCGGCCTGGGCCTGGGGTCGGTGCTGCGGCCGCTGTCGGTGCGGATTCGCGACCAGGAGGCGTCGCTGACCTCGTTCCTCGAGCAGAACCTCCGCGGGGCGCGTCTGGTCAAGGCCTTCGGCCGCGAGCAGGCCCAGATCGACGGCTTCGACGAGCGCAACCGCGGCCTGCTGGAGCTGCAGCGTCAGGACGCGCGTTGGCGGTCGATCTACATGCCGGTGATGCAGCTCGTCTCCGGCCTCGGCAGCGTCCTCGTCCTGGTGGCGGGGGGGCGGATGGTGATTCATGGCACCCTGACCCTCGGCGGGCTGGTCGCCTTCACGGTCTACCTGGCGCAGTTGGCCGGGCCGTGCCGGCGCCTGGGCTGGTTCATCGCGGCGATCGCCGAGGCATCGGCGTCGGCCGAGCGCATCTTCGAGATCCTCGACCTGCGTTCGGAGATCCGCGACGAGCCCTCGGCACGGCCGCTCGTCGAGGTGAAGGGGCACATCCGCTTCGACCACGTCAGCTTCGGCTATGGCCGGCGGCGTCTGGCCCTCGACGACGTGAGTTTCGAGATTCAGCCCGGCCAGAAGGTGGCCCTCCTGGGTGCCACGGGCTCGGGCAAGACGACGGTCACGCATCTGATCCCGCGCTTCTACGACCCGACGGCCGGGGCGGTGCTGATCGACGGCGTGGATATCCGCACCGCGACCCTGGCCTCGCTGCGACACCACATCGCCACCGTGCTCCAGGACACCGTCCTGTTCGCGTCGACGGTCCGGGAGAACCTGACCTTCGGGCGACCCGACGCCAGCGAGGCCGAGATCGTGGCGGCGGCGACGGCGGCGCACGCGCATGACTTCATCATGGGCCTGCCGCAGGGCTACGACACCCGCGTCGGCGAGAAGGGCGCCGGGCTCTCCGGCGGCCAGCGGCAACGCCTCTCCCTGGCTCGCGCCATCCTGAAGGCGCCGGCCATCCTGATCCTCGACGACGCCACCGCCAGTGTCGACGTCGAGACCGAACGGCTCATCCAGCAGGCCCTGCGCGGGCTGATGCAAGGGCGTACCTCGATCATCATCGCGCAGCGCCTCAGCACCATCCGTGAGGCCGATGCGGTCTTCGTCATGGACGGCGGCCGGCTGGCGGCCGTCGGCCGCCGCACGGCCGACGAGACCGCGCATGACCAACTCCTGCGCAGCAGCGGCCTCTACGCGGCCCTCTACGAACGCCAACTGCGGCCGGCCGAGGCCGCCGCGACACCGGTCGACGCCACCGGGGAGGGCCGCTGAGATGCTGGGGACAGGCATGGGCGGCGGTGGCATGGGCGGGGGTGGCGGCATGGGCGGCGGGCCGCGCGGGCTGCTCAAGGCGATGGGCGAACACGAGGCCGGCAGCCGTATCCGCGGCGCCGTGCTGTGGCGGCTCCTGGTCTTCGTCAAGCCGTACTGGGCTGGACTCCTGGCCGGGGTGTTCCTGATGCTGGTCGGGACCCTCTCGGGGCTCCTGGTGCCCTACGTGACCCGGCACCTCATCGACGTTGACATCGTCCAGAAAGACCTGCGCGGCGTGACCCGCCAGGGCCTGGTGCTGGCGGCGGCGATGCTCCTCGCCTACCTGGGCTCGGCCGGGCAGAGCCTCGTGCTGGCGCGGGTCGGTCAGAAGAGCCTGTATCGCCTGCGCCGGGACCTCTTCGAGCACCTCCAGAGGCTCTCCGTGGCCTACCACGACCGCCACCTGGTCGGGGTGACCGTCTCACGGGTGATTCACGATGTCGGCGTCATCAACAACCTCCTGAGTGAGGGCCTGGTGACGCTCCTTGGGGACAGCCTTCTGATTGTCGGGACCATGGCGGTGATGCTGTGGATGAACCCGCGTCTGGCGCTGATCACCTTCGCCATCGGGCCGGTCATGATCCTGGCGACGGTTCTGTTCACGCGGCAGGCTCGGCAGGCCTACCGCGAGACGCGTGAGAAGGTCGCGGTGCTCGTCGGCAACCTGGCCGAGAATATCGAGGGCATGCGGGTGATTCAGTCCTACGCGCAGGAGGGCACCAGTCAGCGCCGCTTCGAGGAGCGCAACTGGGACAACCGCACCGCGCATGTCCGGGCGATGTCGTTGTCGTTTCTGTTCATGCCGGTGGTCGACTTCCTGGGCACGGCCGCGACCTGCATCGTGCTCCTGGCGGGTGGCATGATGGTGGCCGGCGGCGCCACGACGCCCGGGGTGATCATTGCCTTCATGGCCTACATGCAGCGCCTGTTCATGCCGATCCGCGAACTGAGCCAGTTCTACACCACCCTGCAGTCGGCCAGCGCCGGCGGCGAGCGCGTCCTGGAGCTCCTGCACACGCGTCCGCAGGTCCGCGATGCCGCGGGCGCGACGCCGCTGCTGGCGATGCAGGGCCGCCTGGAGTTCCGCGGGGTATCGTTCTGCTACGCGCCGGGTACCGAGGTCCTGCACGATATCTCGATGCGGGTCGAGCCGGGCCAGACGGTGGCGATCGTCGGGCCGACCGGCGCCGGCAAGACCACCATCGCGAATCTCCTGTGCCGGTTCTACGAACCCACATCCGGCGAGGTTCTCATCGACGGCAGGCCCATCCAGACGATCACCGCCGGGAGCCTGCACCGACACCTCGGCTACGTCTCCCAGGACCCGTTCCTCTTTGCCGGTACCGTCGCCGAGAATATCGCCTTCGGCCGCGACGACGCCGGCATCGAGGCGATCGCCGCCGCGGCACGCCACGCCGAGGCCGATGCCTTCATCCGGCAGTTGCCGGAGGGCTACCAGACGCGCATCCTCGAGGGCGGCAGTAACCTCTCCACCGGCCAGCGCCAGCTCCTCTCGATCGCGCGGGCCATCCTGGTCGAGCCGCGGCTGCTGATCATGGACGAGGCGACCTCGAGCGTCGATACCGCCACCGAGGCCCTCATCCAGAAGGCCCTCGCCACCCTCCTCAAAGGCCGCACCGCGGTGGTCATCGCCCACCGCCTGACCACCATCCGGAGTGCCGACTGCATCCTGGTGATCGACGACGGCCGCATCGTCCAGCGCGGCAGCCATGACGAACTCATGGCCGCCGGCGGGCTCTACCGCGAACTCTACGAGCGCCAGTTCCTGCCGGCGGCACCGTCCGCCACCGGCAGGTGACGGCCTGTCGCCGTCAATCCGTCAGAGGCCCCAGGAGTCGTCGATGGGCTTCTGGAAAGCGCGTACGCGGCCGCTGAGGACGCTGGCGACCGCCACCGGCCGGCCGAGGGCGGCGGACTCGAAGCAGGCCTCGCTGAGGGCCTTGGCGCGCAGGCCGGCGGTGCCGTCCATCTCGGGCTCGCGGCCGGTGCGGATGGCGTTGACGAAGTCCCACACCTCGATGCCGAAGGCGTCCATGCAGCCATACGGGAAGAGGCGCTGGCGCTGGTCGTCCGAGAGGGTCGCCATGTACTGCTCGACGATCTCGGCATTGGCGACGGTCCGGCCGTCGGCGAGGGTCGCCTCGGCACCGCCCTGGAAGCAGTGGAAGGGGAAGCCGAGGTCGCGCAGGGAGCCCTCGGAGCCGTAGTAGAGCGCCGTGGCGAGCTTCTGGCCGGGCGCGGAGCGCGAGTAGGCCCAACTGATCAGCAGGCCGCTCTCGAAGCGCAGGGTGATCATCCAGGTGTCCTCGACATCGGCCTGGGCCTGGCCCAGCACCGGCACGTCACGAATCGTCCGGCGGTCCCAGGTGCGCAGGTCGCAGGCGACCTCACGCACCGGCCCGAAGAGGTGCTGGACCATGTCGGTGAAGTGGGCGCCGCTGTCCATGATCATGCCGCCGCCGACGAGGAGGTTGACGCCGCGCCACTTGAAGGCCGAGAGGTCGTAGTTGAAGGCGCCGTTGTCGGCCGACTGGACGATCGCGAAGCGCAGGTCGCCGATGAGCCGCCGCTGGTTGAGTGCCCAGTGCGCGGCGCGCGAGTTCTGGCAGCGCCGGACCTGCTCGGCGGTGGCGACGACGCGGCGCTGGCGGCGGCCGGCGGCGATGATGGCCTTGGAGGCGCGGATGGTGATGCCGAGCGGCTTCTCGACCTGCACATGCAGACCGGCGTTCAGCAGCTCGATGGCGCAGGTGTGGTGGGCGTAGTGCGGGGTGCAGATGTCGGCGGCATCGGCAACACCGGCGGCGGCCAGCGCCGCGACCGAGGTGAAGACCCGCGGGGTGCTGCCCTGGAAGGCCGCAATCTCGGCGGCGGCCGCCTCGGCACGCTCGGGAACGACATCGCAGCAGGCGGTGACCGTGAACTCCCGGCAGCCCGCTGCCAGCAGGGCCTTGTAGCCCTGGCGATGTGCCTTGGCAATACCACCGCAACCCACCAGCGCCAGACGGACCGTGTCAGACATGGTCGGCTCCTCCTGGATCCCGGACTGGCCCGCGCGGCAATCCCGGCCGCGCCCCGGCGGCGTCGTCGGGGCGCTCGCCCGCGGCCTCGGTGGCGGCACCGTGGCCCCGCTCAGGACCGGGCAGGGCGGATCAGCCTCGGTATCCCGGGACTGAGTGTAGCCCCTGGCGGGGCTCCCTGCAACCCTGCTGGCAGGCCGGCGGCCGGTCGGGTAAGGTAGGCCCCGGGCCGGCCGCGTGGCGCGGCCGACACACATCGTGGAGGACAGCACCATGCAGACCGGACGCGTCCTGCTGATCAGCGGCATCCTCATGGCGGCAGCCCTGGCGCAGGAGCCCGCGGCCACCCGGCGCGCCGGGCGCGTCCTCACCGGCTGGGGCGGCGGCAAGCCCGACGAGGTCGTCCCCCAGGCCGCCGCCGTCGGCTTCTCGGAACTGATCGTCCATCACGACAGCGCGGCGACCTTCGCGCGTACCATCGAACTCGGCCGGGAGCATGGCATTGATGTCTATGCCTGGATGTACCTCGGCGACCTGCCGGCCTGGAAGAAGGCCTTCCCCGAGGCCGAACCGCCGTGGCAGGTGATGACGGCCGCCGAGCAGGCCGCCCTCGCGGCGCTGACCGCCGACACCACCATGGGGAAGTCCGGCTACCAGTTCGGCGGTGAGCCGGTGCGCGCCGGCGAGGTCCTGATGACGCCGCTGCTCTGCCTGCACGACCCGCGTGTCCTGGAGACCTTCACACGCCAGATCGACGAGATCCTGGCCGTGCCCGGCACCGCGGGCATCGCCCTGGACTTCGTCGGTTACCAGAACTACTACACCTGCTACTGCCCGACCTCGACGCGACTCCTGGACGCCTTCTGTGCCGAGCATCCGGCCCTCCCTCGGAACGTCGCTCGGCAGCGCTTCTCGCTCGAGAGCCTGGTCGAGTTCAACCGGCGCCTGGCGGAGCACGCCTACGCCCGGCAGCCCGGGGCCAGGGTCATCACGCATATCTACCCGGTGTACCTCCCCGAGCCGCTCTATGGCAACCGCCTCGACCTCGATGTCTGCGGCCAGACCGCGGCGTGGTACTTCGATCCCCTCTGGAGCGAGCAGAAGATCCGCGCGTACGCCCGCGTCATCGCCGGGGAGGCCAAGCGCTACCACGCCCGCCCCGAAGGCGCGGCCATGATCGGCTACTACAATGCCCCGGGTAAGTTCACGGTGAAGAGTCCGGAGAGGCTCCGCATGGAGCTGCAGGCCATCCTCGACAGCGGCTGCACACGGGTGCAGGTGTGCTCGTTCGGCGACGTGCTGCGCACCCCGGAAGTGGCTGCGGTCTTCAGGGAGTTCTTCGGACCGGCCGCCACGCCGTAAAGGCTCGTACGGAACACCGCGGCGTGGTGCTGTCGATGCCGTTGCGGCTCGTGGACGCCTTCGCGTCTGTGGACACTCGCGCTCCACACCGGTGGCGAACAATGTCTCGCCTTGCTTTATCCGACGCGTCCGTGCCCCGGGGATCTGACTGCGGCGGCAACGCCCCCCCGACGCCCGCGGCCCGAGGCCAGGGGAAACGCCCAACATCCAACGCCCGACGCCGTGCCCGCAGATCCCGTCCGTGCCGGTCCGTGTTCGTCAGTGCCGGTCCGTGTCCCGAGCCAGCGGGCCGCGTCCCCGCGGCCCCGCCCCACCCCCTCCGACCTTCCGCCGCGCGGCCCCCTTGGGCTGCGGGCGCTTGCCCGCAGCCCACAGGGATGGCCCCGGCTAGAACTGCCAGTTCAGGATGGGCAGTGCCGGCACGCGGGCGTCGTGGATGATGTTGACCAGCCCGATCTGCAGGCCGACCATGGTGTCGGCGCTGTTGAGCAGCCCGATCTGCAGGCCGGCGGCCTCTTCGGCGTAGTTCAGGATGCCGATCTGGACGCCGGTGAGGGTGGTGCGGGCGGTATTCATGCCGCCGATGGTCAAGCCCTCGGCCGCGCCCATGGTATTGGCCAGGCCGATCTGCACGCCCAAGGCCAGGTCGCGTACCCAGTTCACCGCGTTGATCTGGATGCCGTCGCAGCAGTCGGAGCCCGAGACCACGCCGAGGTCGAGGCCCTGCATGACGACGTTGTCGCCGTAGAGCAGGTTGAGCCTCAGGCCGGCGACGTTGGTGTCGGCACAGACCACCTGCACCGGCGGCCAGAGCGAGACCTGCAGGGGCAGGCTCTCGCCTGACCTCGCCGCACAGGCCGTCGCGAGTACGAGGATGGAAAAACGCCACATGGTCGGATCCTCCTTGCCGTGACTAGAAGCCGAAACGCCGCCGGGTGCTCATCTTGCGCAGCTCTTTCTCCTCGGCCCATTCGATCAGGCCGGTGCGGAGGTTGCGCAGGTTCATCGTGAACTTGTAATAGACGTCCTGAGTACGGCCGTCGGTGTTGGCGATCTCGGAGAGGTTGGCAGTGAGGAGGTACTCGGCGCCGTACTGCTGGCCGACCGGGACCGCCTTCTGCGGATCGACCAGGCCGCTCTCCTGCTGCACGCGGAACTCCTCGGCGACCTGGTCGTCAGTGGTACGGTCGACGAACTGGAAGCGCCGCGAGCGCAGCAGGCGGGTGCGGATGGTGTCGGTAAGCGACTCCGTGTCGATGTGCTGCATGGTCTTGTTCTTGACCTTGCCGACACTGAGGACGGGCGTGCGCTGGGTGGTGGCCTCGACCACGGTCGGCGTGGTCAGCAGCGAGTCGATCATGGTCTCGGCGATCTGGTGCAGGTCGCCGGCCTCCCACTGCGTCGTCAGGGGCTCGGCCTTGAGCGGGTCGGCATAGCCCACCTTCGTCGAGGTGCAGCCGGTGCCCAGGCCGAGACCCAGGACCGTCAGGCAGGCAAACCGCGAAAGAGAACGGACATCGACCTTCATGGGCATGGCACTCCTTGGTTCGGCCGCCGCCACGGCGGCCGGTATGGCATCAGGGAACACGCAGGATGAGCTGGAAGGCGGTCACTTCCGGCGTCGGCGCCACGGAGTCGAGGGCCTTGCTCTCGCCCTGGCGCATCGTCACCGGCTTCCACGAGCTGGTGTCGGCCGCGACCTCATGGCCGGCAGCGTCGAACCAGCAGAAGCGGTACTCGAAACGGAGGGTGCCGCCGTAGGTCGACTGCACCGTGATCCCGGGCGCCAGGAGGCCATGCCCGGTGTTCTGCCGGCGCAGTTCCTTGACCCGCAGCCAGCGCGTCAGGCGGCTCTGCGCGAAGACGACCTCGCGGGTGATCTCGGTGCTGCCATCGGCATGACGGATCACCACGCCGGGCGTCTCAGCCGACACCGGCGTCGTGCGGCAGCCGCCGACGAGCAGCGCCACGCCGACCCCGGCGATGCCGAGGCCCTTCCACCGACCGAGTCGTTGCATCATCATGGTCTGTCCTTTCTTTCTGGGACCGCTGCCGTCAGCGTCCGTTGCCGTTCCGCTCACGTACCTGCCGCCGCCAGGGGCACGCCCCCGGGTCCAAAGGCCGCCGGCTGGATGTAGAGTGTGCCGCCGGCGCGCCGGGCGTAGAGGATCGTCACCCCGCCGTCGGCCACCGGGACGGTCACCGTCACGCGCGGGCCGCTGCCATGGCTGAGGCCCACCCGGGCGCTGCCGGCAGCGACGACATGCCGGGCGATCTGCACGTTGTCGGGGAGCGACGACCAGCTCCGCAGGTCGGCCTGCTCGGTGGCGTAGTTGAGGATGGTCGTGGCGAAGGCCGCGGCCGGGCCGAAGTTGTCGGTGAGTTCCTTCGCCATGATGCCCTTGGCGGCCGCCCGCGCCCCCTGGCGCAGGAGCATCGCCGGGAGGCGTTCGCGCAGGGCTCTGGCCGCCAGGGCCCGGGTCGAGCAGACCACCTCGGTCGCGCCGCGGCGGCTCCCGTTGATCTCCACAGCGTAGGGCGCCGGCGCCTGCCATGCCGATTCGTAGAATGGGAAGGCCAAGGCCACCATGCCGACGTAACGGCCGGCGCTGATGATCGGCAGGGGTATCTTGAAGGACTGCTTCTGGGGGACGAAGTCGTCGTCGACGAGGACCACCAGCGAGCCGCTCCCGGCGGGTATCGGCGGCAGGTCGGCGTTGGGATAGCGTGCCCGCAGGCTCTCGATGTCGTCGGTGATACCCACGGCGCGGGCCAGACGCAGGACGTCCTGCTGCAGAACGGCATTGCCCGGCATGATCTCGAGGGCCTTCTTGTAGTCGATGTAGGCATCGTTGGGCTGCCCAACCAGCTCGTAGATGACGCCGGAGACGAAGAAGGTCGCCGCGTTCTGGAAGGAGTTCTTGACCTTCCCGGCGACCTCATCGAGGCCGGCGTAGGCCTGGTTGAGGCGCTGCTCGGCCTGGCCGAGATCGAGGCGGTCGCGGCTGGCCTCGGCGCGCGCCTCAGCGATCTCGCGGCCATGCCGATCGAGGGCCTGGCGCTGCTCGAACTCGGCGCGACGTACCTCGACCGCCGCCGCCTGAGTGTCGCCGGCCATGAGGTAGTTCAAGGCCTGCAGGTGGTGCAGCAGCACCCGCTCGTAGCTTGCGGCACGGTACGGCAACACGTTGTCATTGACCACCACCGCGCCAAGCTGAGCGCCGGTGCCGCGGACGGTCACGTCGGCCGACTGCTCGGCCACCTCGACCGCCGCGATCGCCTCGCGGTAGTCGGCCAGGCTGCCCTGGTGGTTGCCCTGGACCTGCTGCAGCCGGCCGCGCTCAGCCAGGTACAGCACCCGATCAGCCGACTCGATACGGCGGGACGGAATCGCCTCCGGGGCGAGCGGCCGGCCCTGACGGACGTCCTGAAGCAGCGGGTTGATCTGCTTCGGGTACGAGACGAAAAGGCTCGACGTGCTGCAGCCGGCGCAGACACAGAGCACCGCCAGGGCGATCACCAGTGAGGTCGATTCAGTCCTGATCATGGTTATCAGCAAAGACACGGGGTCGCTACGTTAGTGCCACCAGAGCCCCACCTCGGGCTCACACTATAACGCCCGGCCGGTACGGTTTATTCACGCCGCCCGGCGGCGTCTGCGCTCAGCGCACTTCGACTTCACTCAGGCCCATGAGATTCGGGCCGCCGCGACCGCCCCCCGCGGGCGCCTGGCGCACCCGCAGCCGGCGCGTCAGCACCGGCTCGAAACGCAGGTGTTCCACGGCGGCCGTGGCCGGGCGCCAGTCGGGCGTCGCCGAGACCGGCTGCCACGCATCGCCGTCAAGCCAGCAGACCTGGGTCCGCGCCGGCAGGCCGGTGAAGGTCATCCACCACAGGCTGATCTCGGCGAGCTGCCGCGGCTGGCCCACATCGATCTCGACCCAGTGCTCGACTGCCTCGCCGGAGGAGACCCAGGCCAGGCCAGGCTCGAACTTCGCCGCCGCGACGCGGATGCCGTCGTTGAGGACCCGCGCGCTGTAGTGCGGGGCGGTGCTGTCGACGCTGATCTGCGGCAGGATGAAGGTCGACCCCAGCCAGAGCCGGCCGTCGTCACCGCGCAGCTCCAGCCGCCAGCGGCGCTCGCCCGGCGGCTCGGGCGGGCAGGGGAGACGCACGGCGCCGGCCGCAACAGCGCTGACGACACCTGCGCTGACGCCGGTGTCGTACCACGGCCGCATCGAGAGCCGCCCCGCCGCCGGGAGCTCGACACGGACCTCGCCCCCGCCCGCGGCCGCTTCCGACCACGTGCACGAGAGCGGCCCCGCCGGCGGCAAGAGTGCCGCGAGGTGCCCGACCAACCCCTCGCGCAGGCGGTCGAGGCGGTCCCCCGGCAGGCCCGTCTCGATGCCGGTCTCGTAGCCACGCCGGCGCGGCGACAGCGCCATGGCCTGCGCCGGGGCCGTGCTTAGGAAGGCCGTGGCCGGATCGCGCCCGGCAGGACTCGCTGAAGCCGCCGCGGCCAGCGCCGCGACGGCCTGCAGGAGCCGGTAGTCGTCGTGGCCGGCGCGCAGCGCCAGGTAACGCCGCGACAGCACCGGCGCCCTGCCGGGCTGGCTCGGATAGACCAGATTCTGGGCTTCGACCCCATCCCAGGCGCGGTAGGGCCGACCGTGGCTGGTGTTGAACCAGTGGAACTGGCTCCAGCCACGGATGCCGTACTGCCAGCACATCCATGGCATCAGGCGGTAGTAGGCGAGCGGGTGCAGGGCCTCGCCGTAGGCCTGGCAGTCGTAGACCCAGAGGCGACACCCGAGCGCCTTGAGCCGTTCCATGGCCTCGGGGGTGCACTGCCCGACAGCCGGCGCCACGATGTCATGCGCCGCCGCGGCCGCGGTCCAGTCCGGGCTGTCCGCGATGCCGCTGGCGTAGAAATGCGTCTGGACGCCCGGCACGGCCGCCTTCACCAGACGGGCCATCGCCAGGGCCGTCGCCAGGTCGCCGGGGCCCGGCTCGTCGAAGGTCTCGACGATGAGGCGCTCGGGCGGCACCCCGAGCGCCTGCATCTCGGCAGCCAGGCGTTGCAGCCAGGCGCGCACGGCGTCCTGGAAGGCAGTCGAGTCGGGCTGCCAGCCATAGCGCGAGCGGAGGTCGCGGTAGAGGCCCTGGAGGTTCAGGATGTGGAAGCGCGCCTCGGGCACGTCCGCCAGGAGGCCGGCCACATGGCTGGCCACACGGCTGCCGTCGAAGCGCTCGAGGCCGCCCTCGGGCGAGAACTCAGCGTCGATCCAGGCTACCGGGATGGTGAAGGTATTCACGCCCGCCGCCAGCATCGCCGGCCGCGCGTAGTCGACGAAGCCATAGCAGTCGGCGATGTCAACCCCGCTCAGCGGCGGCAGACGGTAGGGCAGCACCCGCAGACTCACGGGCAGGGGCTGCCGCCAGCTCCCGTCGAGCAGCGACGACAGCTCCAGCGCCGCCTCGTAGTCGCCCGGGGGCAGGGCGCCGGTGTCGATCGAGAGGACGACCTGCGTCAGGGCCGCCGGCAGGACCTCGACAATCCCATCCGGGCCAAGCTCGGGCAGCGGGTCGGTGCAGACCAGGTCGGGCCGCGCATGGCCGCGCAGACGCGGCGCCGTGTAGGCCTGCAGCCAGCGCTCCGGAGGCAGGCCCAGGGCCAGCCCGGGACTGTACAACGCCGGTACCGCCAGACGCGCCGGGAAGCCGTCGGTGGTGAGATTGGCGATGGTGATGGCCAGATCGCGATGCTCGCCCTGGACGCAGGTCAGGCTCACCGCCGGCGGGCCGGGGCGCTCGGGCGGCCATGGCACCTCGCTGAGCGGCAGGTGCGCCGGGCTGATCCAGACCAGGCTCCGCGCCGACGCCAGGGCGGCCTCGGCGGCCTCGAGACGCGGCATGAGGCCGTCGCGATCGGCGGGCGACAGGTCGGCGTAGCGCCGCAGGTCATCGCGCAGCGCCTCGGCGCTGGCGGCAACGCCCTCGACTTCGCGGCGCAGGGCCGCCAGGAGAGGCACGTCAGCGAAGGCCGCCTGAGCCTGCCGGGCCGCGTCAAGGCGTACCGCCAGGCCGGGCAGGCGCTCGCGCAACGCCAGACCGGGCCGCAGGTCGACCGCGCTGTAGGGGCTCGCCTGGTCGCCCTCCTCGATCTGCACCGCGTCGATCCACACCCGGCCAGCGCTGTTCGGCGGCCAGTAGGCCACCAGGCTGTAGTCGGGGCTGCCGTCGGGGCGATTCCGGGTCGGAAAGGCCGTGAAGGTGGCCTGCAGCGTCGTCCATGACATCGTCGGCGCCGTCGGTTTGAGCACCGCCGATTCGGTCCAGCCGTAGTTGATGACGAAAAGCACCCCGAAGTCGCAGTTGGCCTGGGATAGGCCGTCGCTGCGCATCTTTGCCGAGAGGGTATAGGTGCGTCCGGAGACCAGCGGAAGCCGATACTGATAGAGGTAGACGTGCTTCTCGGGGTCAAGCCCCTCGAGTCGGAAAGCGGCCTCGCCCTCAGCGGCGCCCTCGCGGTCAAGCCCGCCAGCACGGTGGACGAACCAGCTCCAGCCTTCGAGGCCGCGCTCAAAGCCGCCGTTCTGGACGTAGTTGCGCGCCGGCAGGCCGATGGCACCCATCCAGGACCGCCCCGACGCCAGGGGGTCGCCGGTCAGCGGCTCCGCCGCCTGGAGCGGGACCGCCGCGAGCGCTACTGCCACCGCCCACGCCGCCATTAAACCGTGCCTGGCTCTCATGTCGATGACCTCTCCTTGGCCCGCGCCCGCGGCGTGACGGCACCCGCGCTGCGGACCGCATCAGTCCACTGTAATGCCGCAAGCGCGCCGCGAACACGCCACCCCGCGGCGCAGGCAGGATTGCCCGACGTTGGCGCGCGAGGCCCGAAGCCCGACTCACGAGGCCGGAGGCCCGACGCCGAAGCCGTCAAGCCGCGTCCGTGTCCGTCCGTGTGGGTCGGTGTCCGTCCGTGTCCCGAGCCCAAGGGCCGCGGCCCCGCGGCCCTTTAGCCGCCGTGCCATAGCCGACGCCTCCGAGCGCCGGGACCTGCGCAGGGATGCGCATGCCACCTCCAAGCGCCGGCGCCACCGGGCGCCGGGACATGCGCAGGGATGCGCATGCCACCTCCAAGAGCCGACGCCTC
>JAGVUW010000007.1 GCA_019136035.1 Verrucomicrobiota bacterium
GTCAGCCGGCGTCGGCGCTCCAGCCGGTCGCGTCACCGCGGCCGCCGAAGCCGCGCCGGCTGACGGCGCCGGTGCGGCGGCCAGACCGGCGGCGGTGGTGCGGCCGGTCAGGATGTCGCCGAGGCGGCGGTTCATCGCCCGGCACATGATCAGGGTCAGGACCAGGCCGGCGGCGCCGACGATGCCGCCGACCGCCACCAGGACCGGGTGGACGATGGCGAAGCCGGTGAAGGCCGCCGCCACGCCCGAGAGTGAGTTCAGCAGCGAGATCGTCACCGGCATGTCGGCGCCGCCCACGCGCAGGACGACGAAGACGCCGAGCAGCACGGCCAGGATCGCCAGGGCCGCCGTCCAGAGCAGCCGCGGCGGGCCGCTCACGCTGCAGGCGCCGATCAGGACGGCGCCGAGGCCGGCCAAGAGGACCAGGTTGATACCGCCGAGGGCGCGCGCCCGCCAGGGCCGCTGCGGCAGCCAGCGCGCCAGCCGGCCGGCCGCCACCAGGCTGCCGCTGAGGGTCGCGCCGCCGACGCCGACGCCGAGACCGCCGACCAGACAGACCCAGGGGCCGGACTCCAGGCCGACGGCACCGGTGACCTCCATCCAGGCCACGATGGCAGAAGCCCCGCCGCCGAGGCCGTTGAGCAGCGCCACCATCTCCGGCATCTGGATCATGCGGACGCGCAGGCCAAGAGCGAGGCCGGCCGCCGTGCCCACCGCCAGGGCCGCCCAGATCCAGGGCTGGCTGAGCAGGCCATGTTCGACCAGGGCCAGGGCGATGAAGCCCGCCATGCACAGGGCGCTGAGGAGATTGCCGCGACGGGCCGTGGTCGGCGAGCCCATCCAGCGGATCCCGAGAAGCACCCCGGCGATCAGCACCAGCGATACCACCAGCGCCACGCTCATCGGAGGGAACAGAATCGCGCCGATCATGGCATCACTCCCGCTGATGGAACATCTGCAGCATGCGCTGCGTGACGACGTAGCCGCCCACGACGTTGACGGCCGCCAGGACCACGGCCGCAGCCGCCAGCAGGCGGTCGCCAGTCGCGACCGCCTGGCCCAGGACCTGAAGCGACCCCAGAACGGTGATCCCCGAAAGGGCATTCATGCCCGACATCAGGGGCGTATGCAGGAGGCTCGGGACCTCCTTCAGGAGGGCGTAGCCGACGGCGGTGGCGACGCCGAGCAGCACCAGCAGCGTCCAGCCGTTCATCGCGACGCCCCCGCCTTGGCCGCCATGGCCGCCAGGGCCCCGGCGTGCACGACCTCGCCGCCGCGCGTCACCAGAGTCGACGAGACGATCTGGTCGGCGCCATCCAGGGGCAGGGCGCCGTCCGCCGCGAGGTAGGCCAGGAGGTTGTAGATGTTGCGCGCGAACATCCAGGTCGACGAGCGCGGGATCTGGCCGGGGATGTTCTTGATGCCGACCAGGGTCACGCCGTCGACGACGGCGGTCTCGCCGGGCTGGGTGCAGGCGCAGTTGCCGCCCTGGTCGACGGCGATATCGACGATGACCGAGCCCGGCCGCATGGCGCCGAGCATGGCGCGGTCGACCAGCACCGGCGCCACCTGGCCCGGTATCAGTGCCGCGAGGATGACGATGTCGGCCGCCTTCACGGCCGGACGCAGGGCCTCGCGCTCGCGCTCCAGCCAGGCCTCCGAAAGCGCCCGCGCATAGCCGCCCGTGCCCATGGCCTCCTGCGCCGGCACGCCCGTGTCGAGGGTCTTGGCGCCCAGGCTGCCCGCCTGCTCGAGGGCCTGCGGACGGATGTCGCTGGCAGTCACCACGCCGCCCAGACGCTTGGCCGTCGCAATCGCCTGCAGGCCGGCCACGCCGGCACCGACCACCAGGACCTGCGCCGGCGGCATCATCCCGACCGCGGTGCCGATCAGCGGCACGAACGACTTGAGGAGACTCGCCGCCATCAGGACCGACTTGTACCCCGCCACCGTGCTCATCGAGGTCAGCGCATCCATGGTCTGCGCCCGCGATATGCGCGGAATCCCGTCCAGCGTCAGAGCCGTGACCCCCTGCGCCGCCAGCTTGCGGATCATGGTGTGGTTGCCGGGCGCGGCCGGATGCAGGAAGGTGATCAGCACCTGCCCGGCGTGCATCATCTCGACTTCGTGCCGACCCGCCGCCTTGTTGAACTGCGGCTCCTTGACCTTGAGAATGACGTCGGCCGCCGCGTAGATCGCCGCCGGGTCGGACACCACCGCCGCACCCGCCGCCGCGTAGTCGGCGTCGGCGACGTCGCAACCGACACCGGCACCGGCCTCGACCAGCACCCGCGCCCCCTCGCCCACCATGCTGCGCACCGTCTCGGGCAAGGCCGCCACACGCGCTTCCTGAGGCATGATCTCGCGCGGAACACCCAGCGTCAACCCGGAGAACTTCATGGCCGACTCCTTCCTGTCGTCTCGACCGGGGACGGCGGCAACGGGAACATCTTCTCCGCCGCCACCCAGAAATCGAGGCTCTTCAGCACCACCGAGGTCTCGGAATCCAGAACCCCCGGCACCCCCGAGAGTTCGTTGGTCACAAAATCCACCAGGGTCTGCCGGGATGGCGCCAGGATGATCGCCATCAGGTCGTGACGACCCGTGACAATCATCGTGGTCAAGACCGACGGGAGACGGGCAATGCGCTCGGCACAGTCGGTCAGACGCCGGCCGTCAATCTTCACACCCACAATCGCCAGGAAGGCCTCGGGCTGCTGCTCGAGGTTCGCCTGCGCCGCAATCTTCAGAGCCCCCGATGACAGCAACCGCCCCAGACGCTGACGAACACTCCCCTCGGAGATGCCCAGGCGACGCGCCAGCTCGCGGTTGGAGAGCCGGCCATCCTCGCCGAGCATGTGCGCAATGCGCATATCCGTGTCGTCAAAACTACGCGATGCGTTCATAGAGTGGCCTTGTAATACCCAAACGCGCGGAATGCAAGCATGGCAGACGACACCATGCGTGTTTTCTGGCTGGAGCCCGCCGCCGGGCGGCGCGGGCAAGGAGGCGGGGGAAGGCGAGGGAAGGCAGGCAGATCAGGCAGATCAGGCAGATCAGGCAGATCAGGCAGATCGGACGGATCAGGGCCGGGCAGGCGGGATAGCGCCGCGGCTGGGCGGGGCTCGGGTGCCGCCGGCGGGGGGCGCGGCGGCCCGTGGCGAGCGGCTCCGTCAGGCGTCGGCGCCGGGCGG
>JAGVUW010000578.1 GCA_019136035.1 Verrucomicrobiota bacterium
CTGGAAGGACCAGGCGCTGCGCCTGACCGACCTGCCCGGGACCTACTCCCTGACCGCCTACAGCCAGGAGGAGGTCGTCGCCCGCGACGCCATCCTGGACGGCCGGCCGGACGTGGTCCTCGACGTCGTCGACGCCTCGAATCTGGAACGCAACCTCTACCTGGCCATGCAACTGGCCGAGATCGGCTGCCCGCTGGTGGTCGCCCTGAACATGCACGACGTCGCCGTGCAGCGCGGCCTGCGCCTCGACCTGGCGCGCCTGTCGCACTGGCTCGGGGTGCCGGTGGTGCCGACCGTCGGCCATCGCGGCGAGGGCCGCGAGGAGCTCCTCGAGGCCCTGGTGCAGGTGGCGCGCGGCGCCCTGCCCTCGCGGCCGCAGCCGGCGCCCTACGGGGCGCGCCTCGACCAGGCGGTCGACGAGCTCAGCGCCGCCATCGCCGCCGATGCCGGCCTGGCCGCCGCCGCACCGCCGCGCTGGCTGGCCGTGAAGCTCCTCGAGGAGGACGCCAAGGCCGTCGAGCGGGTCCGGCACTCGGCCGCCGCGCCCGAGCCGATCCTGGCCGCAGCCCGACAGCGCGTCGAACGCTTCATCCACGAGGAGGGCGAAGACCCCGCCAGCCTCATCGCCGAACAGCGCTACGGCCAGGCCGCCGGCATCGTCCGCGGCTGCGTCACCGTCGCCGACCACGGCGCCACCCTCACTGACGCCATCGATACCATCGTCTGCAACCGCTACCTCGGCTTCATCATCGTCGCCCTGGTCGTCTTCATCGCCTTCAAGCTGACCTTCCAACTGGCCGACGGCTGGACCTACGTCCCCTGGTTCGACGGCTGGACCACCCCGGTGGGCGCCTGCACCTGGTTCTTCGAGGAGCTCCTCCCGCGTGCCACCGCCCACCTCGCCGAGGGGCCCCTGCGCTCACTCCTCGACCATGGCCTCATCGCCGGCGTCGGCGGCGTCATGAGCTTCGTCCCCCTCATCTTCTTCATGTTCCTCGTCCTGGCCGCCATCGAGGACTCCGGCTACGTCGCCCGCATCGCCTTCGTCCTCGACCGCATCCTGCGCTCGTTCGGCCTGCAGGGCAAGAGCATCCTGGCCCTGATCGTCTCCGGCGGCATCGCCGGCGGCTGCGCCGTGCCCGGTGTCATGGCGACGCGCACCCTGCGCGAGGAGAAGGACCGCCTGGTGACCATGCTGGTGGCACCCCTGATGAACTGCGGCGCCAAGATGCCGGTGTTCGCCATGATCATCGCCGGGTTCTTCTCGCGCTGGAAGGGCGAGATGATGTGGTTCCTCGCGGCCCTGTCCTGGCTCTTCGCCCTCGGCGCCGCCTTCGTCCTCCGGCGCTTCGTGGTCCGCGGCGAGCAGACCCCCTTCGTCATGGAACTGCCGCCCTACCACCTGCCCGTGCTCCGCCATATCCTCCGCAGTGCCCTGGAACGGAGCTGGATGTACATCCGCAAGGCCGGCACGATCATCCTGGCCGTCAGCATCCTGCTCTGGGCCGCGATGGTCCTGCCACGCCTCGACCCGGCTCCCTACGACGCCCGCCGCCTGGCCGTCGCCGAGGCCCTCCAGGCCGACATCGCCCGCGGCCCCGCCGATACCCTCGTCGCCACCGCGGACGAGGCCGCCGCCCTCCTGGAACTGGCGCAGCGCCGTCGCGCCGGCGAGGCCGTCGCGACCACCCCCGACGACCTCACCCCGGAACTCGCGGCACTCCTCGAGCAGGCCCTCCCCGAGCCGGCTGCCGGCGCCGTCGACACCGCCGCTCTGCCGGAGGCCGCGCTGGCCCTCCGCTCTGGCCTCGAGGCCATGGACCAGATCGAACGCGACCAGCAGGCCAACCAGCTCCGGCACTCCCTGGCCGGACGCCTCGGGCGGGCCTGCGCCCCCGCCGCCGCCCTGGCCGGCTTCGAGTGGCGTGACACCATCGCGCTCTTCGGCGGCCTCGCCGCTAAAGAGGTCATCCTCAGCACCCTCGGCATGGCCTACAGCATGGACCATGGCCAGCCCGGCAGCGAGGGCAAAGCCGATTTCGACCTCGGCTCAGCCCTGCGCCAGGCACACTGGTCGCCCCTGCGCGCCTTCGCCTTCCTCGTCTTCGTCATGCTCTACGCGCCCTGCGCCGCCACCGTCGTCGCCATCGGCCGCGAGAGCGGGTCGTGGAAGTGGGCCGCGTTCTCGGTCCTCTATAGCACCGGCCTCGCCTGGATCATGGCCACCCTGGTCTACCAGGTCGGCATCCGACTCGGACTCTGAGAGCCGCCGACGGCCCTGCACCGCCGGCGGGGTGTGGGTCCGGGCGCCGTCCGTGGCCCCCCGGGCGCGACGGGTGTGGTGCGCCGGGCAGAGCCGACCGGGATGGCGCGCCCCGGTGCATGTATCGTACAAGCATGGAGGCCAAAGGTACCCCATGTGGCAGAGCCTCATCAGCCTCGCGATCGTGGCCGCCGCCGCGGCCTACCTGATCCGCACCCTGCGCCGACGCTGGGCCGGACACGACAGCGGCTGCGCTTTCTGCCCCCACCGCGGCCACTGCGCACCGCGGCCCGCCAAGGCCCCCACAGCGCCCTGCAGCCACCCCGAGCGCACGGCAGCAACACCACGAGATCCGCCATGACGCCACGCCAACGCGATTTTTGCCTCGGCACCCCTTGACAGGGCGCCTCCCGCATTATCTAGTATTTCTATTGACTTAGGTATTATCAAGGAACCGCGGCCCATGGAATCGGCGAGCGTCACCGTAACAGACCGGGACGGACTGCACCTGCGCGTGGCGGGAGCCATCGCGCGGGCCGTCCAGTCGTACGACGCCAGGGTCCTGCTGTCCTGCAATGGCTGCCGGATGGTCGAGGGCAACTCGGTGATGCAACTGCTGGTTCTGGGGGCGCCGCAGGGGGCCCGGGTGGTGATCACGGCGGAGGGCCCGGACGAGCGTGCCGCCGTACAGGCCGTGTCGGATATCCTCATCCACGGAGCAGGCATATGAGCAGGATCTACAACGACAACTCTCTCTCGATCGGCAACACCCCCCTGGTGCGTCTGAACCGGGTGGTCGGGTCGGCCAAGGCACGGGTGCTGGCCAAGATCGAAGGCCGCAACCCGGCCTACTCGGTCAAATGCCGCATCGGCGCGGCCATGATCTGGGACGCCGAGCGCCGCGGCGTCCTCAAGCCCGGCATGGAG
>JAGVUW010000624.1 GCA_019136035.1 Verrucomicrobiota bacterium
GTACCGCAATGGCCTCATGGTGCCCTTCGGCAGCGGCGCCCAGCCGTACGAGGGCTACAACTACATCCTCGCCAATGCCAAGCCCGACACCAGCCCCGACGGCTCGCCGGCCAATGTCGTGCCGGCACGCTACACCTCCGAGGGTGAGGTCTGGTCCTGCCTGGTCTTCGCCGTCGATCGCAATGGCGAGAGCCTCGGCACCCTCAGCAATGAGGTCACCATCGGCAGCCAGAGCTGGGCGCAGGCCATCCAGGTCGATAAGACCTTCACCGATGGCACCCCGGCCGTCACCCAGGCGGTCACCATCGGCTGGCGCTCCGGCGCTACCCAGGGCTTCGACATGGGCATCGATGCCGACCTGCCCACCAGCACCCCGCCGCCCGGTGACCCGAGCGGCCCGCCCGCCGGACCCGGCGCCACCGGCAACGGCACCAGCGACGTCACCGCACCCAGCGGCAGCAGCTACGTCATCGGCTTCGATCAGGAACACACACGCCTGACCACCGATATGCGGCCCTACGGCGACCTCACGGCATGGTACCTCAAGGTCGAGCTCGGCCGGAACCCGGGCACCTGCCGCATCCGCTGGGATGACCTCGCCCTGCCGGTCACCGAGACGCCGCTGATCCTCACCCGCGTCGACGAGGGCCCCTACGGCGAGCTCTACCCGGTCTCCGGGTCGGCCGTCGATATGAGCGCCGTCAGCGAAATCAGCATCGGCTCCGCCGAAATGGCCGAGATCCTGGAACGCGCTGACCGCGATGGCGTCGCGCCCGTGGTCGTCTTCCGTATCAGCCTCGGCACCGGCGACCGCAGCCAGACCATCAGCCTGCGCTACGGCTGGAATATGATCTCCCTGGCGGTCGAGCCGGTCACCAGCGACGTCCAGAGCGTCTTCTCGTTCGCCGGCGAGCCGGTGATCGTCGGCATGGTCTGGACCTACGAGGGCGGCAGCTATGTCCCGGTCCTCCGCGCCCGCGCCAAGGTCGGCTACTGGGTCTTCTGCCCGTTCCCGAACGGCGCCACGTTCACCGTCCACGGCATGCCGACCGACGGCACCCTGGCCCTCGAGGCGGGCTGGAACCTCGTCGGCCCGGCCGTCCTGACCAATGTCTTCACCGCCTACGGCGCCTACGGCATGACCAGCGGCAACGGCACCGTCAACCTCAACAACATCATGACCCTCAACCCGGTCACGATGGCCTACGAGACGGTCTCCACCATGGTGCCCGGACGCGCCTACTGGATCGAGGCGACCCGCCGGGTCAGCCTCCCCCTCAGCGGCCCGCCGCGCTGAGGCCCGCTGTGACCTGACACAACCCCACGGGGCCAGCCCACCTCGGGCTGGCCCCGTGGTCCTTTAATACCGGCCCAACGCAGGGGAGGAGCCAGGGACCCAAGGGACCCCAGGGACCCAAGGCACACCGGGGAAGCCGGGGACACCGGTGAAACCGGGGACCCAAGGGGCACTAGGGACTGCGGCGCCCCCATCCTGGAGTCCCTTCTGTCGCTTGGGTCCCTTTCCGGGAGGCCCCGGGGCCCGCTGGCCGGGCGCCGTTGGCGCCCGTGGTCGCGCTCGGCTCGCGCGACCTACTTGCCACGCCGCTGCCCACGCTCGCATGAGCGCGGGCGCCACGAGCCGGACATCGGACCCACCCGCCCCTCGCCGCAGGGCTGATCGAAGATCGCCTCAGCGCTCGCCTGGCCACCCTGAAAGGGTGCCAGATCGTAGCCGGGGGTCGCGCGAGAGCACGACCCCCGGAACCGCGAATCCACGAAACACGCACCCTGAAAGGGTGCCAGAACCGGACCTTCAAACAGCCCTGCCCTCGCCGTGGCGGAGGGGTGCGCAGAGCCCCTTCCAGGGGCTACATTAGGCCTTCTATGTCCGCAGGCGGCATTCCGGCCGCCGGCCAGGCCTCGCCTGGTCCGTGCAGAGGCTTTCCGCGTCGGTGACGCCAGCGAGGATCTTGTATGAGCAGTGGCACACGTCTCATCCGTAACATCGGCATCATCGCCCATATCGACGCCGGCAAGACCACCACCACCGAGGGCATCCTCTTCTTCTCGGGCCTGACGCACCGCTACGGCAACATCGACGAGGGAAGTACCACCATGGACTTCCTCCCGGAGGAGCGCGCCCGCGGCATCACCATCCGCGCCGCCGCCGCGACCATCCCCTGGAAGGACCACTTCATCCACCTCATCGACACCCCCGGACATATCGACTTCACTGCCGAGGTCGAGCGCTCACTGCGCGTCATCGACGGCGCCGTGGTCATCTTCGGCGGCGTCGAAGGCGTCGAGGCGCAGAGCGAGAAGGTCTGGCGCCAGGCTGACCACTACCACGTCCCCAAGATCGCCTTCGTCAACAAGCTCGACCGCATCGGCGCCTCTTTCGCACGCGTCGTCGACGATATCAACACGACCTTCGGCAACTGCGCCGTGCCGGTGCAGGAGCCAATCGGCATTGAGGACGGCTTCCAGGCCATCATGGACCTGGTTACCGGCGAGCTGATCACCTTCTCGGGTGATGAGAACCGCGACGTCCACCGCGGCCCGGTGCCGGCCGAGCACGCGGACGCCTTCGCCGCGCGCCGCGAGCACATGATCGAACGCCTCGCCGACCACTCTGAGGAGATCGCGGTGCTCTACCTCGACGGCGCGGACATCCCGGTCGACCTCCTGCGCCGCGAGATCCGCGCCCTGACCCTGCACCGGAAGGTCGTGCCCGTCTTCCTCGGCAGCGGCAAGCGCCGCCTCGGCATCCAGCCCCTGGCCGACGGCGTCATCGACTACCTGCCGTCGCCTGACGAGGTCGACCAGGTCAAGGCCAAGGACCTCCGCACCGACGCGGCGGTGGCGATCGCCCCCGACCCGAAGGCGCCCTTCGCCGGCCTGATCTTCAAGGTCACCGCCTCGGCCAGCAGCGACCTGTTCTACGTGCGCACCTACGCCGGCACGCTCCACGCCGGCGATACCCTCCTGAACAGCCGTTCGGGCGAACGCGTCCGGCCCAAGCAGCTCCTGCGCATCTACGCCAAGAACACCGAGATGGTCGAGTCCGTCGGACCCGGCGATATCGTCGGCCTCATCGGCCTGCGCGACTGCGGCATCGGCGATACCCTCTGCGACCCGCGACACCGCGTCGCCTTCGAGTCGATCGCCTTCCCCGACCCGGTCATCTC
>JAGVUW010000718.1 GCA_019136035.1 Verrucomicrobiota bacterium
CGTCGGCGACGGCCCGGTCGGCTTGGTGCGCGGCGGCAGCGCGGGCTGTGCCGACAGGACCAGCGTCGTCGAGCGCGCGTCGACCGCCTCGGCCAGGGGCGCGACCTCGACGTAGGCCAGGCGGTCGTCGGGGCGGGGGGTGACGTAGGGGTCATTCGGCGAGATCGAGGGCCCGAAGACATGCACCCCGGCGCCGAAGCCGGCCGCGTGGATCTTCGCCACGGCGCGCTGCAGGCTGGGCAGGCCGTCGGGGAAGTTCCGCCGGTTGATGTCGAAGTGGCCGTGGTTGGCCAGCCAGTTATCCTTGAGGAAGATGATGGTGCCGAAGCCGCCAATGCGGGCGACCTCGATGATGCGGTCGATGCCGGCCTCCGAGGCGTCGACCATGAAGAGGTACGAGCGCCGCACCGGCTCCGAGAAGCGCGCCCACTGGCCCTCGAGCATGGGGCACGGCAGTCCGTGCTCACGTTCGGCCGTCATGATCGCCTCGTGGAAGGCCTCCCGTGGCGCCGCCACCAGGGCCATGCCGGCGCCGACCAGGCCATGCCGCGCCTCGCAGTTCACACTTAGGCGCTGCACGCTGTCGCCCTGCGCCAGCGAGCGCTGGAAGGTATTCCCGGTCGTCCCCAGGAAGCAGACGCCGGCCGCATCGTCGTAGGTCGCATTGAAGGCCGGCCCGAGCGTCTGACGGCGCCGCACCGGGAACTCGACGCTGAGGCTCTCGAGGTCATCGGGGCGGGCCTCGACGACCTCGAAGAAGAGGTGCCGGCGGTGCGGTGTGACGCGGAGCACGACCTCGACCTCGGGGTCGAGGAAGGTGGCCCGCAGCCGGTCGCCGTCGCGCTCCAGGCGGTGCACCGTCAGGGTCACCCCGGCCCGCACCACCGTCAGGAAGCGCCACGGCGTCTCGCCGGCTCCGAGGTCGTCCTCCAGGCCGACACAGCGTAGCTCGCGCAGGCTCCCGGTCGCCGAGAGCCGCAGGACCACCTGCGCGCCCTGGAGCAGCACGTCGGGCGCGTCGGCGCTGACCTCCGCCGCCGGCAACGGCTCGATCGCGACCGAGTCGACGTCGGCCGACTGCCCCGGCGGTACCGACAACGCCAGGGCCGAGTGACGATAGCCCGCGCCGGGGGTGCGGTAGAAGCCGGTGACCAGCCGCCAGGATGGACTGGCACCGGCGGCCTGCGCCACCGTGCTGCCGCCGATGCCGCGGTCGGCGAAGTACTCGTAGAAGCTCAGCGTCAGCGGGCCGCCGCGGACCCAGGCGGTCACCCGGTACCAGCGCTCCGGCTGCAGGCCCGTGCAGACCTGGTACAGGTGCGCCGGCTGCCGGCCCGTGCCGCTCAGACGCACACAGACCTCGCCGTCATGAGCACCGTCGCGACGGTACTCCAGCGACCCCGGGTAGGCGTTGTTCAGTTTCCACTCGCGCGGAACCTGTGGCGGTGTACCCAGTGTCCAACCTTGATATTGCCCGGCCGGGTCAACCTGGGCTGTGACCAGGTCCTCGAAGCCGGGATTGAGTACGAGCGGGGTGTCCTGAGCGCCAAGGAGCGCGACGACCGACAGACCGCACCACAGGACCAGAGGCTTCATCATGATCGCCCTCCCCATCGTGGGCTTCCCTGCCGCCAGGCGCTGCGACGGTACCGAGACCGCCGAGCGTGCCGAGACCGGGCCGCCGTCCGACGAGCCGTACGGCCCGGGCCACTGACCTACCGTACAGCATTTTCGGCGGCCCGGCGGGAACCCCGTTTCGCGCTTTTACTCTAATTTACTGTCATCTGATACTAGGAACTATCAGCTCGCGTGTGTGGTGTGATGCAAGGAGGACCTGAGATGCGTGCCTACAGGATGGTGTCGAGGTCGCGGTGGTCGGGCTGGCTGGGTGCGGTGACGTTGGCCGGGATGGTGTCCTTGGCGGCGCCGGCGGCGTCGGCGGCGGACGAGGCGCTGGCGGTGGCGGAGAAGTTGCAGGACGCCTTCATCAGCGTTGTGGACAAGGCCAAGCCGGCGGTGGTGGTGATCTCCAACAAGCAGGTCGCGCCGCAGTCCAGCCTGCAGCAGATGCCGCCGGAGTTCTGGCGCTTCTTCGGGGTGCCGATGGAGCCGCCGCCACAGGCTCCGGAGTACGGCCAGCGCCGTGGGCAGCCGCGGCCGGAGGTGGCGGGCAAGGGCTCCGGAGTGATCATCCGTCCGGATGGCTACGTCGTGACCAACTACCACGTCATCGAGGGCCACGCAGCGCTCGAGGTCCGTCTCGAGAATGGCCGGGTCTTCGACAGCGAACGTGACCCCAAGGCGGTGCAGGTGGTCGGGTTCGACAAGGATACCGACCTGGCGGTGCTGCGGATTGGCGATGGCGCGGAGAAGGACCTCCCGACGCTCCCGTTTGCGGACTCCGACTCCCTGCGTGTGGGCGCCTGGGCGATCGCCATCGGGGCGCCGTTCAACCTGGACTACTCGGTGACGGTGGGCCATGTCAGTCAGAAGGGCCGTCACGACGTCGGGGTGACGACGTTTGAGAATTTCATACAGACGGACGCCTCGATCAACCCGGGCAACAGCGGCGGTCCGCTCCTGAACATCCGTGGCGAGTTGATTGGGATCAACGAGTTCATTGTGACGGGCGGCGGCATGAGCCGCGGCAGCATCGGCCTGGGCTTCGCGATTTCCAGCAACCTGGTGCGTCAGGTGGCGGACAGCCTGATCGAGCATGGCGAGGTGATCCGGCCCTTCCTGGGGATCAGCATGCAGCCCCTGGACGAGGCCCTGGGCAAGCAGTTCGGCGTGGAGCACGGCGTCCTGGTCAGCGAGGCCGTGACGGGCGATCCGGCGGAGAAGGCCGGGATCCAGGCCGGCGACGTCATCACCCACATCGGCACCAAGCCGGTGCGCACGCCGCATGACCTGCAGTTCGCGGTGCTCGCCTACCGTCCTGGCGACAAGATCTCGGTGCAGTTCGTGCGCAAGGGCAAGGCCCATACCGTCGAGGTCGTGGCCCGCCGGCGCGGTGACAGCGACTCGATCGCGGCCGTCATCGGGGGCCGTCAGGAGATGCTCGACAAGCTCGGCCTGACCGTGGAGAGCACCCCGGATGGGCTCTTCGTCGGTGATGTCGTCGGCGGCAGCCCGGCGGACCGCGCCGAGCTGCGCCGCGG
>JAGVUW010000477.1 GCA_019136035.1 Verrucomicrobiota bacterium
GCCGGGGTAGACCGGCCCGATGCGGCCGATGGGCAGGGCCCGGCTGACGCGGAAGAAGAAGTCCAGGCCGCGCACGGCGGCGTGGCGCGTGGCGTCGGTGTGGCGGTCGCGGTTGAGGCTCGTCAGGCCCCACAGTGCTCCCGCCTGGCGGACCTGGTTGTCGTCACCCGCGGCGCTCCGGCCGGCGACGTTCAGCTCGTAGTCGAAGTTGCCCTCGGGGAGCTGACGGTTGAGGTAGTAGGCGCGCGCCAGCTCGATGCTGTCAACCAAGAGCTTCCGCGTCAGCGGCGGCCCGGCCTTCTGGTCCAGCCAGTACGCCTCGGCGGCACGGGCGCGCAGGGCCGCCGCGGCGGTGTCGGCGGTGGCCGCTGGCACGGTGGCAGGGGCGGTGCCGGCGGCGGCCGCTGGCGTGGCCTCGGCGGCCGTCAGGGCGTGGAGGCCGGTCAGGCTCAGCAGAGCCAGGGCACCGCAGAGGACGAGCGGGCGCAGTCGCGGCGGCGTCGGGGGCATGGCATCTCCTTCGGGATGGACGCGTTCCGGGCGCTTCAACGCCCGGTCTCCACGATCAGACGGCCGCTCTCGAGGCGCAGGCCCCGGAGGCCCTCCAGGTGCCGCCGGACGTCGGGGTTGCGCAGGGCCTGGTCGGCGAGGTTGTAGTCGCGCAGGCGCGCCATGATGGCCGGCGGCAGGGGCTTGCCGCGCACCTCGGCGTCAACCACACGGAGGTCGAGGGCGCCATTCTCGAGGCGGAGGTCGAGGGTGAACTCGCCATTGAGGAAGCGCCCCTGGAAGCCCGGGACCTGATCGAGCGGCAGGCCGGTGCGGACTTTGAGGCGGTCGTCGACAATGCGGACCTGGGCACGGCCGCGGGCCTCCTGGGCGGCCGGCAGGGTGGCGATCATCTGGTTGAGCTGTTCGTCGGTGAACTCGAAGCGCTCGGAGCGGCCCTCCTTGACGGCGCGCTCGAGCTGCTCGGCGGTGCGGTTGAGGCGTCGGGCTGTCGCGGCGTCGGCCTCGGCTACCGGCACGGCCTCGAGGCTGGTGTCGGCAAACTCGTCGCGCAGGCTGCGGAAACGCCAGAAGAGCACCAGCGCGATGATGACCACGATCAGCACCACGGCCAGCACGGCACCGCCAAGTGCGATCAGGCAGCCCTGCCAGCGGGGCCGGCGTGCGGCGGAAGCGTGGGGCTTGGCTGCAGGCATGGCGAAGACCTTCCGGATGGGTTGACGGGGAACAGACGGCGGCCGCCGACAGGACGGCCGCCACACCGGGCGTCGCTACTGTAACGGCTGGAGCCCCCGACGCAATGGCGAGCCTCCACCCCGGATCCGGCGGTTTTCGCGGCGCCCGCGGGTCGCGTTCGCAAACCGCTTCGCTATAGTGTCCCGGCGTCGTTCTGCCACAGGATCCGGCCGAACGGCGGTCTGGAAAGGGCCACCATGAGCAGCATCGAGAGGGTCGCGGCATTTCTCCGACAGCACCGCCTGCGCGAGTCCGACGTCGACGTCGCCGCTGTGCAGGGTGCCTTCCTCGAGGAGATGGACGCCGGCCTGGCCGGTCGGCCGAGTTCGCTGGCCATGATACCGGCCTACGTGACCATCGACCGGCCGGTCCCGGCCGACACCGTCGTGACAGTCATGGATGCCGGCGGCACGAACCTCCGCGTCGGCACGGTGCGCTTCTCCTCCGCCGGCGTGCCGGAGATCAGCGACTTCGAGCGCCGGCCGATGCCGGGCGTCGGCGTGGCGGTGTCGCGCGACGAGTTCTTCGACTGCCTCGCCGAACGCCTGCGGCCCATGGCCAAGGCGTCGTCACGCCTCGGCTTCTGCTTTTCCTATGCCACCGAGATCAGTCCGGACTGCGATGGGCGGCTCCTCTACTGGACCAAGGAGATCCAGGCACCCGATGTCGTCGGCTGCCAGATCGGCGCCGAGCTGAACCGGCGTCTCCAGGCCATGGGCTGCGGCACCAAACGCATCGTTATCCTTAACGATACCATCGCGACCCTCCTCGCCGGCAAGAGCCTCGGCGCCGCACGGCGCTATGAGGACTACACCGGCGTCATCGTCGGCACCGGCTCCAATGCCGCCTACGTCGAGCAGAATGCCAACATCCGCAAACTCGGCGGACTGCCCGCTGGCGCCATGGCCATCAACATGGAGTCGGGCGGCTTCGGGCGCTGCCCGCGCACCGACCTCGATGAGGCCTTCGATGCCACCCTGAAAGACCCGGGCACGCAGATCCTCGAGAAGATGACTGCCGGCGGCTACCTCGGCGGCCTCGGCCTGCAGGTCCTCCGCACCGCCGCCCGCGAGGGCGTCCTCTCGCCCGCCGCCGGGGCCGTCCTGGCGTCGTGGAAGGACCTCAGCACGAAGGACCTCGACGACTTCCTCGCCAATCCCTTCCGGCCAGGGCCCTTCCAGAATGACGCCTTCACTGCGGCCGACCTCGAGGCCGTCATGCTCCTCGGCACCGCCATTCTGCGTAGGGCGGCCCTGCTGATCGCGGTCCACATCACGACGCCGGTGCTGAAGACCGGCCACGGCCGCAGCCCCCTGCACCCGGTCTGCGTCACCGTGGATGGCTCGACCTACTACAAAACCACGGCCCTGCAGAGCCGCGTCGAGGAGCACGTCCGGCGCATCCTGGGCGAGCGCGGCGTCCACGCCGAGTTGGTCCGCGTCGACGACGCTCCCCTGATCGGCGCCGCCGTCGCCGGCCTGACCGCCTGACGGATCTTCCCCCACTGGCCGTTGCCTGCCAGTGACGGAAGCTCCGCTCTACGGGAGGACTACGGCTCCGCCGCCGATCTCCCGTTGGTGTCACCAGGGGCCTCCCGACGGCAGCGAGTTCGGCGCTGTGCGTGCGGCTTCCTGCCGTGTCGGGTCCCGGTGCGGTCCGCTCGAGCGCCGGCAGTTCCCGCGCAGAAGGTGCCGCGTGCAGGCCCTCCCGCCGGCCGTGGTATGGCAATGACTTCAGCTTTCGCACGGATGGAACATCCGCCTGAGTCAGCGGGGCGATGGGGTGCGGGAAGAGGGAGGTGCCACGGCCGGCTCGCGGGTGTGTCCGGAATGGCCGGTCTGGCTGGCCCCACTGAGGGGCTGAGGTGGGGGTGTTCTTCTTCTGGGGTCTTCTTCGCGGCGGCGTCTTGAT
>JAGVUW010000087.1 GCA_019136035.1 Verrucomicrobiota bacterium
GCAACTGGAGAAGATGCTCAACATCTCTCCAGATGCGCTGGCCGGCTTCGGGGCGGTGCTCGACGAGAACAACAAGATCCTGATGGACACGCCGGCACATGCCGAAGCGGCGAAGGTTGCTCTAGAGGCCATGCTGGATGGCCAGTTCCAGGGCAAAGCGGCGGCCATGGTCGATCCAGTCGACCAGCTTGACGCCAAGATGCAGATTCTCACCCAGGACATCGGTGAGAACACGCTGGCCTTCAAGAACTACCTGGCCGAGGCCATGTTGCCCTGGCTGGATACGCTGTCCGGGATGCCCGACAGCATGAAGGCTGTCATTGGCATCGGGACCGAGGTCGTTGGCACGGTCGGAGGCATTGCGGGGCAGGGGTTGCAGGCTGCCGCGGCGCTGAAGCTGCTGGGTGTCAACTCTGCGATGGCTGGCACCGCTATGACCGCGGCGGGGACCGCGGGACGCACGGCGATGATGGCGCTGGCAAGTCCGCTGGGGATTGCCATCACGCTCATCGGTGGTCTGGCGTTCGGGTTCTACAAGTATACCGATGCCATCAAGACGGCGACGCAGGCGCAGGAAGACCTGCTCAAGATTGAGGAGCGGCGGGCGGCGGCGCTACGCCAGCACAAGGATTACATCGGCAAGTCGGCCGGTGAACTGCATCGCATCGGTGCCAAGTCCTCGGAGTTGGTCGATGTCATCGGTGGTCTGCACGACCAGATTGAGGCCGCCAATTCGGTCGGCAACACGGAGTTGGCTGGCAGACTGATCAAGCAGGTCGACCAGTTGCAGCGGGTCAAGGCCGAACTGGCTGCGTTGGAGCAGAAGGAGCGCGACGCGGCCGAGGCCAAGAAGGCGTCTGCGTCGACTCCCTCGGTGGCGCCCGTCGAGGTCCCGAATCTGCAGGCATACACGGCGGCGACAAACGATGCGACTACCGCCGTGCGCAACCTGGGCGCGGCCAAGGCGCAGGCAGCAAAGAGTGACGATAGGCCTGCATCCAGGCCCGCATCCAGGCCCGCATCCAAGGCGCAGGCAGCAAAGAGTGACGATAAGCCACGGCGCCAGGAGTCTGTTACTCGTGGATTCGGCTATGCCGAGGCCGCAGACGCAGCGACAACCCTGCGGGTCGAGCAAGACAAGACTGTCGTCTCGTCGTCCAAAATCGCAGACAACACAGAGCGCGCGGCGACGGCCATGGACACAGCCGCAGCACCTTGCAAGAAGTCGTTGGCCGACCGGATGGACGCCCTGTTTTCACCGGCGTCAGCCAACGAGATAGGCGGCGTCGATGCGTTCGTTGCCTCGCAGGCCAAGCTGCTGGGGCGTGACAAGTCATCCAGGTCACAATCGACCTCGCCCGACGCGAATCCCTATGGACGGTCCCCGGCGGGCGGGGTGGGCGGCGGAGACATGTCGAGCGGGAAGCTCGCTGAGATTGCCGGCCTGCTGTCGCAGTTGGTGGCCATTACGAGTGGCATCGCGTCCAGCCTGGGTGGGACGGGTCGCGCGTCCCGAGACCCAATCAAGACCGACGCCAACATGGCGTCATACTTCTCATCGCGCGGCATTGCATAGAAAGAGGAGGCGCACGTGAGCGTAGTATCGACCGATCTGAAGATGTTCCAGGCGACAACCATGCCGTCTGGACTAACCACAGAGGACGTTGGTGGGGCTATCACGGCCACCCAGGTCACAGGGTCGACCGTTGGCGAGATATTTCCGACCCTGGCGAGCGCCGGAGACGGCGGCGGGACGCGGACGTGTTACGCATCGGTGTTTTGGAGTAACACCAACGCGGACAGCGACCTGCTGGCGGCGAAGGTCTACCTGCGCAACGCCCTGGCGACAGTCGGGTCGGCCGGCACGGTCTCTCTGGCCAGCACCAGTGCCAGCGACGACGACGGAAAGTTTGTCCGCGTCAAGGGCTACAACTCGTCGAGCGAGCCGCTCTCCGAAGACATCGTGCTCGATGGGCTCACCCCGGCGGTCGGCGCCGAGACGTTCTCGGCCATCCATCGCATCGAGTGTAGGCTTGTGTCTGGCGGCGCCTTGACCACGACGGCGGGAGATATCACGTGCACGCGCGGGTCGGTCCTGGGTATGATTCCAGCGGGCTATAAGTCGGCGACGTCTGAGGTCACATTCGGGCTGGAGGCCAGCCTGGACACGAGCGCCACGACCACCGATGCAACCACGGCTCCAGGCGGTATCTCGTTCTCTGCTCCGACAACCTACGACACGGGCACGGCGTGCGCCAACAGTGGCACACTGACGGCTGGCGCTGACCAGCAGATGTGGGTGCGCCTGCAGATTGCCGAGAGGGCCAAGGCGTCGGCCGACATCGACATGGTCTTCGCGCTGTCCGGAGAAACGGAATAATGCCCACGTCGTTCTCCTCCAAGAGCATCGGCGAGACTATCGCCGCGGCGCACGTCAACGACATCCAGGACGCCATCGTGGACATCGAGAACGGCGCCTCTTTCTGGGTAGCCGCTGCCGGGTCGAGCAACGCCTACACAGGCACGCTGAGCCCGGCTGTCACCACGCTGACGGCCGGGCTCAGTATCAGGATGAAGGCCAACCACGACAACACCGGGGCCGCTACGCTGAACCTGAACAGCATAGGGGCGACGGCCATCAAGAAGACCGACGGTGCTACTGACCTGGCTGCCGGTGACCTGCAGAACGGGCAGGTCTATCCCCTGGTCTACGACGGCACCTACTGGCAGATGGTCGGCGGCGGCGGCAGTGGAGGCGGCACGGTCATGCCGTCGGTCTGTGATGCCCGGCTGACGCTGACCACAGGCGTCCCTGTCACCACGGCAGACGTGACAGGGGCCAGCACGGTCTACCTGACACCCTACAAGGGCAACACCATCGCCCTCTACACGGGCAGCACCTGGGCCTATCACACGCTGACCGAAATCAGCATCTCCCTGTCGGGCCTGACCAGCGGCAAGAACTACGACGTGTTTGCCTACGACAACTCCGGGACGCTAACATTGGTACTGTCCAATGCCTGGACCAACAACACTACGCGCGCAGACGCCCTGGCCTACCAGGACGGCGTGCGGGTGCTGGCGAGTAACCATACCCGGCGACTGGTGGGCACCATCCGTGCAACGGGGACGGATACGACAGAGAGTAGTCTCCC
>JAGVUW010000843.1 GCA_019136035.1 Verrucomicrobiota bacterium
CTGGTACCTCCTCTTCGGGCTGGCTGCGGCGGTTCCCGTGGCGTTGCACCTGCTGCATCGCCGCAAGCCGCAGCCGGTGCCGTTCAGCACGCTTCGTTTCCTGCAGGACGCCATTTCGAAGACGCGGCGGTCGCGTCATGTGACCAACCTCCTGACGCTGCTGATGCGCGTCCTGCTGATCCTCTGTCTGGCGGCGGCCTTTGCACAGCCTCAGGTTCGGCTGGCCTCGTTCATACCCTCCGGTCCGCGCACCCTGGTGGTGATCCTCGACGGCTCCGCCAGCATGCGTTTTCAGGATGGCGAGCGGAGCTGCTTCGAGCGTTCGCAGGAGTGGATCGCGTCGCTGCTCGGGTCGCTGAGCGAAGCCGACCGCGTGGCGCTGCTGGTGCCGGGCCTGCCCGAGCCGCGGGTGGCCTTCCCGCCGGTCTCGGACCACCGCAGTGTCCTGCGGGCCTTGCGCGAGCTGTCGCCGGGCTATGGCGAGGCGCCTCTGGCCGAGGCCTTGGGGGACCTGGTGACGCGTCTGGACGACCTGGGCCGCGGCTCGGTCGGCACGGAGGTGCACATCTTCAGCGACTTCCAGTCGTCCGGCTGGCATGATGCCGACATGGCGGCGGTGAGCGCGCAGCTCGCCGAACGCCGTGTGCTGCTCTTCCTGAACCGCGTTACGCCGGCGGTCGCGGCCAATGCCGGCCTGAGCAAGGCGGCGTTCTACCCGCCGGCGGTGCTGGGCGATGGCGAGTTCGAGGCGCGGGTGACGATCCAGACCTCGAGCCACTACAGTGGCGCCAGCGCCCTGCGCCTCAGCCTGCCCGGCGGCGAGCAGAACCGCATCGCCGTCGACCTGCTGCCCGACCAGGCCATCAAGAAGGGCATCCTCGGCCGTGCCAGCGGCGACGCCGCGGTGGTCATGGGCGAGCTGGAACTCGACCCGGATGGGTTTGCGGAGGACAACCTGTACCGCTTCTGCCTGCCGCGTCTGCCGGGCATACCCGTCCTCCTGGTCGATGGCGGCGCCCTGGGCGCCGAGGGCCGCCGCGATACCTTCTTCCTGCGCCACGCCATCCAGCCGCGCGGCAAGGCCACAACGCTGTTTCTGCCGACCGACCTGGATTGGCAGGGCTTCCTCGGCGGTGATCTGGAGCCGTATCGCGCTGTCTTCCTCTGCAATCCACCGGCCCTCGACGAGGCGGCGGCGGCCAAGCTCGAGGCCTTCGCCCGCGCCGGCGGCACGGTGGTCCTGATGCCGGGCCAGCAGCGCGCCATGGAGGCCGGCCTCGGTCGCCTCGCGTCCCTGCAGGGCCTGCGCGTGCGTCTCGAGGAGCTGCCGCAGGAACAGCACCTCGCCCTGGTCGCCTCGGAGCGCTCGGCGGATCTGGAGAAGCGCATCCTGGCGATGATGCCGCCGCCGGCCGGTCTGGTCGTGCGCCGCCGACTGGTGCTCGAGGACCTCCCGGCCGCGGCTGCGCCGGCCTTCCACTACGCCAACGGCGGCGCCTTCGCCCTGCAGGTGCCCTGCGGCCAGGGCACCCTCTGGGTGACCAGCGTCAGCGCCAACCGCGACTGGTCCGAGTGGCCCCTGACGCCGTTCTTTGTGCTCTTCCAGCAGGAGCTGATCAAGGGCAGCATCCAGAGCCGTTTCTCGGCCCTGACCGGCGAGGTCGGCCGCCCCCTGGCGCTGGACTGGCCCGAGGACGCCACCGCCCTCGAGTTCCAGGTGCAGGACCCCGACGGGCGGCAGCGCCTGGTGCAGGCGAGCCGTGCCGACCCCAGCCGTCCGGTGATCCTCTCGGGCTTCGCGGCGCCCGGGTTCTACCGCCTCGAGCGCCAGGGCCGTGAGCTGACCCTGGCGATGAACCTGCCCGAGAGCGAGGTGGACCTGCGCTACCGTCAGACCGGCGAGCTGTCTCTGGCGACGCAGGTCCTCCCGGCCTACCAGGCCGAGAGCTGGGCGGAGCATCAGGAGAACCTGGCGCGGGTGCGCCATGGCAAGCCCCTGTGGCCCCTGCTGCTCTGCGTCGCCTTCTTCCTGGCGGTCAGCGAGGAGCTGTTCGCCAATCTGCGCAGCCGCGCCGTGGTCCTGCCGGAGGCCCTGCGTCAGTTCGTTCGGCGTGGAGGGCGTTCCGGATGACCCCGCCCGGCGTAATCATCATCGACCCCGTCCTGCCGCCGTGGCTGATCCTGGCGCTGGTGCTCGCCGTCGGCTGGGGCGCCTGGCGGACCTACCGTGACTGCGCCCTGACGGGGCGGCAGCGCTGGCTCCTCTGGGCGCTTCGTCTGAGCGCGGTGCTGATCCTGTCGTGGCTGATGCTCCTGCCGCGGCAACGTTCAACGGTGGTGACGCGCGAGCCGCCGGTGCTGGTTCTGGCGTTGGATGTCTCGGCCAGCATGACCGACAACCCGGGGAAGCACCGCGAGACGCGCCGCGACCGGGCCCTGGCCTTCCTCGATCAGGGTCGCACCGCGGCGCTGTCCGAGCGCTACCGCGTCGTGCGCTACAGCCTCGGTGCCGAGCTCGAGGAGGGCCTGCCAGCGCTGGATGAGGTCGTCTTCAACGCGCCGCGCAGCCACCTGGGGACCTGCCTGAACCGCATGGTCGAGCGCCTGCGCGCCGAGAATCTCGCCGGGATCGTCCTCCTCAGTGACGGCCTGGACCACTCGGGCGAGCGTCCGACACCGCAGAGCCTGCGCGTGCCGGTCTTCATACCCGAGCTCGAGGAGCCCTTCGCGCCCGAAGCCGGCGCCGGCGCCGACTTCTGGATCGCCGAGGTCTCGCACCCGCGCCTGATGGCGGTGCACTGGAAGGCCGGGGTGGAGGTGCTCATCCGGCGTCGCGGCACCGCCGCCGCGGCCTTCCCCGTGCAGTTGCAGCAGGGCGGCCAGGAGGTGCGTTCGAGCCTGGTGCAGTTCGCCGAGGGCGAGACCTTCCGACAGGTGACCTTCACGGTCGAGCCGGTTGCGGTCGGGCAGGCCCTCTACCGCGTCGAGATCGCGCCCGATGTCGCCATCGACAGCGTCACCGAGAACAACCGCCGCGAGTTCATGGTCGAGGTGACCGACCCCAAGAACAAGGTCCTCTACGTCGAGGGCGTGCCGCGCTGGGAGTTCAAGTTCCTCAAACGCGCCCTGCTCTCCGAGCCGAACTACC
>JAGVUW010000075.1 GCA_019136035.1 Verrucomicrobiota bacterium
GAGCGCAGGCCGGCCTCGACCTCGCGGCTCTCCTCATTCTCCAGGCCGCGGTTGCCCAGGCTCGCCGGCGACTCGTAGTCGAGCTCCGTGAAGGACGGCTGTCGGACCGTCTCGGCGACCGTGACATAGGCCTCCTGGCCCTCGCTGACCGCCCAGCGCAGGCCGGCCAGGGCCAGCGGGGTCGGCTCGCCGTCGCTGAAGAAGAGTACCTGTCCCCCCGCTTCGAGGGTCAGCGGCCCGATCTCGTGGAAGGGCAGGACGAGCACACCCAGGCGTTGGCGCGCGTGGCGGCCAAGGCCGTCGGTCGGGGCGCCCTGCAGCACCCCGGTGCTGTCGATGCGCTCGTCCTCGGCGACGACGCGCCAGGTCAGCCCGGTGCCGTCGACCAGCGAGAGGCGGCCGTCGGCACCGCCGCTGGAGACCCGCGTGCGGTGGTCATTGCGGTAGGCGTCCGGCGCGGCGTCGTTAAGGATATACTCATCGGCGAACCGCCGCGTGGAGGCGCTGAGCCGCAGGAAGTCGCCCGGCTCGGCCAGGCCATGCCGCCAACTCCCGATCAGGAGCACGTCGGTGGTCTCTTCGCTCGCCGGCAGCGTCGGCGCGACGCCGTAGAAGCCCCTCGCCCCGAAGGCCTTGTCCTGCACCGCCAGGGCCGCGTCGAGCTGATCCTCGGCGGTGCGGTACTGCAGGTGCAGGCCGCCCGACCGCGTCTCGGCGGTGTTGTGGCCATAGTCGCGGCCCGGCAGGTCGCGGTTGGAGAGGAACAGCGCTCCGGCCCACGGCGTGCCCTCGAGAGCCCGCGAGACCATCACGCGCTCGTCGTGGCCGCCGCCGGTGCTCAGGCCGGCGGCAACCGCGCCGCCGGTCGCGATCGGCGCGAACTCCGCGGCGAGACTCCCGACCAAGTGACCGCTGACATCGCGGGCCTGCTCCAGGCCGGTCAGCAGGCGGACCTCGGAGAGCCACTCCAGCGGCAGCGGCATCTCGGCATGGAAGTGCTCGGTCTGCGGCTGCCGCAACGACAGCCCGCCCAGCGCCAGGCCGGCGCCGCTGAATGAGCTCCCGCGGATGCTCAGGTCGGCCTGCGCACCGCCGCCCTGCGGCGCCAGACGCAGCCCCGGACCCGCATACGCCCCCGCCAGGCCGGGCGCCAACGACGCCGACGGCGCGCGCGCCGCCGATTCGCCGTGGATACGCAGCTCGGGGAGCTCCAGAGCGCCGCTCTCGGCCGCGGATACCCACAACGGCCACACCCCGCACATCACCATCCAGAACAGACGATTCAAGACCGACTCCTTTCGCGCCGGCAACCTCCCCTGAGAGCGCCGGCAGCCTGCAAAGCTACCCGCGACTGTGCCCCTGTCAACCCACCCCAGAGCGCCCGCTGGAAGCCGGCACAGGCCGCTCCGCTCTCCGCAGCGTCCCCGGTGGCCACGGGCATTGGGCCGATGGGCCGGTGCCGGCCGGAAAGGGACCCAAGCGACACAAGGGACTCCAGGATGAGGGCACCGCAGATCGGCGTGCCGCTAAGGCCGCTCGGCTCCCCCGTGTCCCCCGCCGGCCGCCGCCGCGCGACTACCGCGCCTCGGCGTTGGCGCCCCATGTCGCCCCGCCGGGTAGTTCCGGCTGGTCACCGGTCTCGGCCGGCCGCGGCGCCGTGGCCTGGGGCCGTGGCGCGGCAGCCGGAGCCGTCGCGGCCAGCCCGGCCGGGCCGTCGTAGCGGGCCACCAGCCCGAGGGCCGCGAAGCTCGTCACCAGGAACGACCCGCCGTAGCTAACGAAGGGCAAGGGTATCCCGATGATCGGCAGGAGCCGCAGGGCCATGCCGACGTGGATCACAGTCTGCAGGAAGATCAGCGTGGCGAAGCCGACCGCGAACGACCACGCCGCCGGATGCGGCGACGCCGCACCGCGCCAGAGCACCATGGCGATCAGGAAGCCGATCAGGCCCAGCACCAGCGCCGCGCCCCGAAGTCCGAACGACTCGCTGAGCACGCAGTAGATGAAGTCGGTGTGCTGCACCGTCCTCGGCAGGTACCCGAGGATGGTGATGTTGCCCTGGCGGTAGCCGCTGCCGCGCTCGCCGCCGATGCGTACGCAGCGCAGCGCCTGGCGCGCGTTCCAGCCGCCGTACTGGCTCAGGAAGCAGGCAAAGCGGTCCGGGCAGTGCGAGAGCAGCCCGGAGGCACCGCTTGGAGCGACCACCGACTTGACCTCGCGCACGCTGAGACCCACGGGGGGGCCGTCGGGACCGAACGGCCCGCGCTGCGCCTCGAGGCGTGAGACGTTGACCGCCGGCTCGGGAGCCCGGATGCGGTGGATGGCGAGAGCGACCGGCGTCAGGCCGACGACGCCGGCCACCGCGAGGATCAGCAGCGACGGCCATGAGAACCACCGCGTCAGGAGCACGGTACCGACCGAGGCGCAGAGCAGTGCCGTGTTGCCCATGGAGCGCTCGAGGAAGACCAGGAAGGCCGGCAGCGCCACCGCCGCGACCGCCAGGAGGTGGCGCCGGAGGCGCATGGCGCGGTCGAGCCGCGGATCCGGGTTGACCATCTCCGCGACGACCCACAGCAGCACGATCTTGGCAAACTCGGCCGGCTGCACCGCCGGCATGCCGGCAACCGACAGCCAGCGGGTGCTGTTGCCGGTAGCCCGGCCCAGGACCAGGACCAGCACCGGCAGGACCACACAGCAGAGGCCGTAGAGCACGCGCATCGTCAGCCGCCGCGACCAGGGAAAGACGCCCTTGGCGATCACCGCATAGGCCGCCAGGCCGATGACCAGGAAGGCAATCTGGCGCCGCCAGTAGAGGCGCTCCGGAGCACCCTCCACCGGGACGCAGACGCCGTACGTCAGGGCAATGCCGACAGCGCACAGCAGCAGCGCCGGCACCAGCCGCAGGGCGTCGTGCCAGACCTCGGCCGAGAGATCCGCCAGCAGGGCGCCCTCCTGAACGGCACCGGCCGGCGCCACCCGCGACGATGACTGACAGCGCCGCTGATGCCAGCGCGCCATGGCCGACGCGGCCCGCCCGGTGAAGGTGGCGCGGACCGCCCCGCCTGCCTCGCTGAGACCGCGCCGACGGCGCGGCGGCACGGGGGCCGGCGGCGGCGCGGCCTCCGCCTCAGCCGGCGGCGCAGGCG
>JAGVUW010000285.1 GCA_019136035.1 Verrucomicrobiota bacterium
TTTCGACGCGCGTCGCGGTGCGCCGCTTGCTCAAGGTTAGCCCTGAGCAAGAGGCCGCAAGTGCCTCGCGTCGAAGCCCGAAGGGTGGCCTGTTCACGGGCCGCCGTGCGGCGCTTGAATAGGTCAGGCTACAGCCTCCCCCTGGCTCCAGGCCCATTCGCTCAATCCGCCCAATTCGCGGTTCCTCTCTCTTCCCGTTCTTCCCGACCTTCCTGTGAGAGTCCTCTCACGATTCGTGTCTATTCGTGTCAATTCGTGGGCAATCTCTTCCGGAAGTCAGAGGTCGGAGGTCAGAGGTCGGCAGCAGGGGGCGTGGAGTCCTGTGGTCCTGTGGTCCTGTGGTCCTTCCGGGCGCCTCATCGCTTCATCGCTTCATCGGTCCCCCGCCCCGGCCAGTTCGCGGTAGATCTCGGCGTACTGCGCGGCCACGCGTTCCGCGCTGAAGCGCTTCACGTTCTCCAGGCCGCGCGCCACGATCTCCTCGCGGTAGGCGCTGTCGCGCATCACGCGCAGCACGCCTTCGCGAATCGACGCCGGGTCGAGTGGGTCCACCAGCCAGGCCGCATCGCCCGCAACCCACGCCATCGGCTGGAGGCGACTCGTCACCACCGGGCGCCCGACCGCCTGGGCTTCCAGGATGGGCAGCCCAAAGCCCTCGTAGGTCGATGCGAAGACCACCATGTCGGCCGCGGCGTACTCCGCCACCACCTCATCCGGGGTCAGATTCGCGGCCACCGTGTACTCGATGCCATGGGCCTCCAGCGCCGCGACCTGACTCGGACTCGGCCGGCCGATGATCCGCAGCGTGCAGGGCAGCCCCGCCAGGGCGGCCGCCACGCGCTCGATGTTCTTGTGTGGCGTCGTGCCGATCTGCAACACCCTTGGCCGGCTTGGGAACGCCCCTGCCGGGCGGTGGGTGAAAAGCCCCGACACGCAGCACGGCACCACATGGATGCGCTCACGCGGGAGATTCAGGTAGCGTGCAGCGTCGTCGCGACTGGCCTCCGAGATCGCCGTGATCACCCCGGCGCGACGCGACGGCATCCAGTACCAGATCGCGTGTATCATCCGGCGGCGCCAGCCGCGGTAGCGCTCCAGGCCGACGCAGTCAAGAAAGGTAACCACGGTGCGACGACGGGGCAGGAAGGCCGCCAGGTAGTAGGCATCGCCGGTGATGTGGTTCACCTCGCCCTGATGCCGGGTGGCCAGGATGGCGTTGACCAGGACCTTCAGCAGGTTGGCGCCGCCATAGCGCGCCTGCCAGACCGACGCCTCGATGTCGTCGGGCAAACCGCTCCGGACATCCTGGAAGAGCCGCTCGACGCTGTGCGCGACACCGGCCGCCCGCTGCAGGTAGGACACTCTCAGCACTCGAGGCAAGACACTCCTCCGTCGGGAGGTCAGCGGTCACAGCCGCAGGACCGCCACTCTCGACTTCAGCGCACAGCCGCACCGGCGGGCACGACGCAGTCGGGCCGCTCAGGCTCGTCGCCGAGCATCCAGCGGTAGGCCTGCGCCATGCGCGAGCCGATGCGGTCCCAGCGGAAGCACTCGGTCACCGCCGCGGCGCCGCGAGACCCCATGGCGGCGAGGTGGTCGGGCGGACGGTCGAGGGCATCGGCCAGGGCCTTCTGAAGACCCTCGGCGTCATCGGGGATCCACCAGCCGCAACGTTGCTCCTCGAGCAGCGCCCACGGGGCGCCGTGAGTGGTGATCACCGGCAGCCCGGCCGCCATGGCCTCGGCGACGACCACGCCGAAGTTCTCGCTGTGCGTCGGCAGGACGAACAGCTCGGCAGAGCGGTACAGTGCCCACTTCGCCTCGTCGGAGAAGGCCCCCGGGAAGACGAACTCGGCCCTAAGGCCGACCGCGTCGACAGCCCGGCGTACCTCGGCCTCGTGGCCGCCCTCGTCAGTGCCGGCAATCACCATCTCCCAGCCCTGCGGGCGCAGCCTCGACCACGCCTGGACCAGCTCGATGAGGCCCTTCTTGGGATGGATTCGCGACAGAAACAGCGCCCGACGCCGCCCGGTTGGGTTCACTGCCCGCGGCGGCATCGTCGTGGGGAGGTCGACGCCATTGGGAAGGACCACAATGGGCTGCCGCAGCCCGAGCCGGCGGAACTGCGCGGCCTCGGATGAGGCCGTGGCGTGCAGCATCGCGGCCCGGTGAAGGTCGCGACGCTGGTAGAGCCACCAGGCAACGCGTTTCTTCAGCCAGTGGTGCCGCAGAGCCCACGGCTCGAGCATGCCGTGAGGTGAGATGACATAGGGCAACTTCAGCCCTCGAGCGGCAACTGCAACCCCATGGTTCCAGGGTAGCCAAACGCCGTTGTCATGCACGATGACAGATCCATCTGCGCCTGAAGGCAGAGTCGCAACAACCTTGCGCAGCCCATCGGCAGGCGATCGGACCTGCCGATGGTGGTAGCAGCCGGAAGCAGTCTTTGGCTCCGATGGGCTCAGCAACCAGACATCCGAGCCATCGTTGGCCAACGCTGTGCTGACAGCCGGCACCGTCCTCGAGGTTCCGCCCGCTTCCGGCGCAAGTGATGCAACAGTCTGGATGATACGCATAGCGGGGTGCAGAGGTGCCCACGGAGGAGGACCGATGAAGCGACGAAGAAGAGGGGTGCGGTGAAGCGAGGAAGGGAACTCACCACGGAGGAAGACCGATGAAGCGATGATGCGTGGATCGGGATGAAGTGCCCGGAGCTACGCAAGACTAAGGAACGACAGGACGACGGAGAGGACTGCCCACGAATCACACCAATGGGAGTGTCTACGGGAAGCGCGGAGAGTAAGGGACAGCCGATGGAGCCCGGTGGAGGGACCACGGGACGACGGCGCTTCGGATCGCCGAACTCCATGCTCCAAGCTCCCAGCTCCCTGCTGTCCTCCCACCGACGCACCTATCGGAGTTCTAAGTTCTGAGTCCGGAGTCCCGACCCACAGACGCACCGTCAACTGACGTACCTATCGGAGTTCTGAGTTCCGAGTTCCGAGTTCCGGGTTCTGAGTCGGTAGTCAGTGGTCCTGTCGTCCTGTAGTCCTGTAGTCCCGTCGTCCCGTGGTCCCGCTGCGCGCCTCATCGCTTCATCGCCTCATCGCTTCACCGGTCCCTCTCCGTGTGCTCCATGTGTTC